>CAYIZR010000001.1:0-24545 GCA_964367755.1 uncultured Christensenella sp.
CTCTATATACTATAATATCACAATTATTATGGTTAATCAATTATTAAAAAACAAAATAAATACCTATGCTAGCGGTATTTATTTCAAAAAATATCAAAAATTGACAAAATTATTCCTAATCGTTTTCTATGGACAAGGTAATGGCAAAATTCTGCATTACGTATGGGTTGCTGTTTTTTAAGCTAACGTTAATGATTTGTTCCATATACTCAACGTTAGCATTTGTATAGGCGTAAGGTGAAAAGTAAAGCACCAAATACAAAGTAAATATTTTGCCGCCATCCAAAATAATGGCTCCGTCCTTATACATTACTCCTTCCTCAATAAGTATACTGCCGTCCTCAAGGGCAAGTTCTCCTTCCTTCCCTCTCTCCTTAGAAAGGGCAATAAAATCGGCTTGAGGACTGTATTCTATATAATTTTCACTTTCCAAATCCGCGCTAGTTGCGTTGCCAATTGAAGTTATATATTGAGGAATATATCCAGTAGCAAAGCCTATTCCAGAGGAATAATACATATCGTATTGCAAGGCGTTAGTAACAGGAGCCACAAATTTTTTGAAGTTTTGTTGATTCATAATAGCATAAGGGTCTATCAAAGTATCGTTGTGATAATAATCTTCACAAAAAATATAGCTGTCGTCATAAACAAATCCGCTCATTGAGTTAGGATACTTTACCGCAACGCGGTCAATATATATTTTGTAGGATTTTTCCGAAGAAGTAGTATTATTTAGCATTATATTCCCATACAAATAATTTCCAGGCAATATGGTATCAAGGGGTATTGTTCCCGAAGGTTGACCGCCACTAAGTACAATATCTAAAGTCCCTCTAGCGCTTCCTCCTGTAACTGCAATATTGACGTTGTCGGCGCGGTTTCTTTCGCTGATAGCAAACCAACCAAGTACGCTCATAGGCACAAGCGCCAATGCTAGTATTATGGCAACAACAGATAACAGCAAACTTTTTCTTCTAAAAACTTTATTCATCATTAAACTGCTCCCCGTAAATATACATTTTGTCTATAGTAAAATTAAGCTCAAGATTATCGCTATCGTCAGAAACAAGATAGGCTAATTCCTTTCTTGACATAACATCAATAAACTCTATATCGTCGGAAGTAAGAAGAGGATTTTCTAAAATGTAGTTTTGCCAATAAGCTGTATAGTTTTGATAAATTTCTTCATTTTGCATACAAGTAAGCTTAAAATCAATTTCTACAAGTTCACCCTTGTTGACTCTTACATTCTCCAAAAATTTTTGGCTTTCGCTCACTTCCCAAAGATAAAAACTATCTTTTTCATAACTATTTAATGCGCTTATTTGCCTGACGTCTCCGCCATATTCACCATATATACTGCTACCCGAAAGATTTTGGTAGCCGTAATCGATTCCGCCTTCGACTCCGTCGCCTACATAAGTTCTGATAGATATTTCTTCTATCTTAAACATTATTCTTGCGGTATAAGCTTTAAGCACCTCAACTAATTGCTCTTCATTTAAGTTCTCTGATTCAAAGAAGTAGTCAGAAAGATTAGAGAAGCAAACTGATATTTTGGCATCCGAATCAGATGACTTTGGGTTCTCAATAATAAGTTTTAATAGAATACTGGTACCTGAAATATACTCCTCATAAGAAGCCCCATTAAGCCTATCGATTTGGTCATACATATAGGTAGCTATTTCTCCTCGAGGACTCTTTGGATATATAATTCCTGTAGTTGGATCGGTAAAAGTATTTCCGTAAACAACATCTCCTAAGGCGTTGTAAGCAATATCTAGTTTGCTATCACGATTGTTATCTATTCCGCGGAAAAATCCTACATTTAGGTTAAGTTCTCCACTATATTGCAAAAAACTATCAGAAGGCGAACCGCTCCCTACAAACCACGCGAAAACAGCAGTTGTAAGCACTATTAGCGCAACAAGTATGGCAAATATCGATAAACCTATTTTTTTCATACTAATTAGCCTCCCTAAAAATAAAGGTGAAAATACTATAAACAGTAACTCCGCTGTCGGTTATACTCATTATTATTTTTACCTCGTCACCATCGGCAAAATTAACGCTACTAATATTTATTCTTTCATCATCTTGCGATACTTGCGTTAGCACATAAGAAACTGCCGCATTTTGCTTAATTGCATAATTTATATTTATATTGTAACTTAATTGTCCCTCTGTAGACATTATTTTTGCTTTACAAGGTAATGTTATTACGTCATATTGTGTCTTCATTACGCTGATTGCGTTTAGCGCGAGAATTAGCATCCTCTCGTCTTCTGTATACAAATTACTGACATCTTGCACGCTAACTCCTGCCGAAACTAACTTTACGTAAACAGGTTTGTTTATTACTCCGCTTGTTCCATAATAAATCAAACTGTCTCCCACATTTTTGTTTCCCAACTCTAAGGCAGTGTTGTCAGCTAAATATACGCTAGTTAGCTTTGTACAATCGGTAAGTGGTAAAAACTCGGCAATAGCATTATTGGAAATATCCACTGCCTGCAAATACGACATAGCGCTTATGCCCAAAATATCTATTAAGCATCTTTGCTCTCCGATTCTTTGCGCCGACAAATATAATTCTTCCACGCTACGATACAAATAAGCCTCTCCGCTTAAATTAGTAACCGATGTAATTTCGTTGCCGTCCAAATATATCTTTTTTAGACGATTAAGGTGGTACAAATTAGGGTTACCTTCGGTTTCTGCCATAATCAACGCATCAGTTATTCCACAATTTTTTAGACTAAGCGACTCTATATTTTGCGAACTGAAGTTTGCAAAAGGAGCGAGAGAAACTAATTTTACTCCGTCAAAACTCATTGACCTGGTGTTTATTAGCTTTTCTATTCCTTCCAAGTTTATATTTTGGTTAACTTCCAAATCTATATAACTAAGCGAACAGTCAAAACTTTCTGTTTGGGCATGCGCTCCATCTACAAGCAAATACTTATCGTCATAGTTTTCATATACTTCAAGCATTCTGTTATATATTGCAAGGGAAGCAACATCCCTTCCGTATTTATAAATGCCAGGGATAACAAAGCTATAATATTGTTCACTTATAGTGGTATCAACCCCTATATAAAACCTGACAAAAAGACTAACAACGGTGTTTTTTGAGGGAATATTATCAGGGTCTATGCCTATTTGATAGTAACCGGAAGCATTTCTTACTAGCTGGCAAAATACCTCTTCCCCAGCTATTACATCTAATGGATTTTCTATGCTCATCTCCAAAAATACTCCGTCCTCAAATGGAGCAAACGGGTATGCGGTGCCGATTTCTTCCCCATTGTTTATTGTACTGTCAATCAACATACCTCTATCTAAAGTATTAAAATAAGAAGCGAAGGTATCCCCTCTGGTGTATTCTATATAGTCCGACTCCCCAAGTCCTCCGGCAGGTATGATTATCTGTCTGACTGCGCTATAATATTGCTCAGAAGCCACTTCGGTATCAAACTCGATATTGGCGCATAATATAAGGCGATAATTACTTTCTATTTTTATTTTATTAGCAGTAATTGTGCCGTCGCTTATATTAAAAGAAGAGGTTTTTTCGGCAGTACTTAAGTCACTTAGCATTGTCGATAAGTCGATTTCTTTGGCAATGAAACTATCATAAACGCTACCACTTACCATAAAAATTCGATAATCCAAATCTATGCTACCTAAATCATGTTCTATTACTTTGTTATCATTTATAATAGTTCCCTTATAGAAGCCTTGAGCAATAACTAATTGCAATATTTCCAAAACCGAACTATTTTCGGTAATATAAAGAGTCTCCAAAAACCTTTCAAAATAGGCGGTTTTTTCGGTAAAAGTCATACCTTGAACATTTAGACCTATCATATAGCTTCCGAGATATATACCGCTATCATAGTTGTATTTTATTGTTAGTTCAACTTCTTTTTCTTGAATAACAATACTATCTTTGTTTAGATAAATTGTAATAATGTTTTCTTTATTATAAGAACCAATAACCACTCCGCCTTGATACAAAACAATGCTATTGGTATTATAAATATACTCGATTTGGTCTCCCAATTTCGTATATAAAGTTTCCCCTACCTTATAATTCACAACAAAATGCAAACCAACTTGAGAGCTTATGGAAAACTGCGTTGTTATGCCTAAGTCGTAGGTTAGCTTGTCAATAAGCTTATTGGTTTCTACCTTTTTATTTAAGTAATACTTACCGCTGTCTTGATTGCAACTAGCTTTAATGTGGTTACTAAGCATATCCGAAATAGCTTTTATCTTTGCTTGCTCGCTACTTCCTATTACCGTGATAGTTTTTGTATCTTCAGTTAGCTTATTATTGTTATAATAGACTTCTATTCCCACTGCGGCTTCTAATGTGTCTTCCCCTCTATTTATTATGCCATAGGAATTAAAAGCTTCGCTGACGATATTATATTTATAACTAATACCGTAGTTGTGATAGCTGTTAATTAATACAATATCGCTATAAACATACTCTGGCAAACGGCTCTTGGCAAAGCTTAAAGCATCTAAAATAAGCTCTTGCAACAAACTTTGGTTTTCTTCTTTAGAAAACTCAATATTTTCACTATATTTTGCAAAATTGTCATTATTTAGCAAAGCCCCTTCAATTCCGCCCTTTATCGCTGCAGTTGTATAATAGGCGCTTGGTGTCTTAATATATAAATAATTATTTGCATTATTTATTATTCCGCCATCTGGGATTGTTACAAATGAAAAATTACCTCCGTAAGGGTGCGAGATTGTAAAGTCACTATTAAGATTCAAATCAGCGTAAAGCAAGTTTATACTGCAAGGAATATTCAAAGTAAACAATTCTTCTATAGTAATGTCACTTACGAAATAAATATTTTTGTAACTTTGATAAGAACTGTATGGCAAAGTTTGCATAAAAAATTCGTCATCATCAAGCATTAGCCTTAAGCCGCAAGCATCGTTATAGTAATAATCGCCTACAGCATAAAACTCGATAAAATTTCCTCCCGCTATCGTTAATCCCGAATTAAAGGTTATTTTATCAAAGCTAAAAGAGATTGTCGATAAGTCTTGACTAATATTGCCGTTTAAGTTGACTTGAGTTGTTCCGTCCTTGTACTTAACTTGTCCGATATTATAAATAATAATGTTATTATTATCAATTGCGTACAAGCCGCTCCCTACCGTAGCCCAATCGGAAAATGGCGTTGTATAAAAAATATTATGAAGATTATCATCGTTTAGCATTTCCAAAGAAAACATTTCATCAATAAAAACGTTTTTTTCATCCGATGTAATAACTACCGCCTTAATCATTCCGCTACTAGCATTATTTAGAGCAAAACTTAATTCCATCAATCCATTAACACCAATAAATTCTATATCACGGAAAAGGAAAATATCCTCCTCTTCATTTTGAATAAGGTGATTTTGATAAATAGAGTTTATTTCGGTATTTTTTGGCAAATATATTAACAAATCAAACTTGTCATTAACTATTTTTTCATTAACAATATGCTGAGAAACAACTAGATTAAACTGGGTTTGGCCTTGCAAAACCTCTTCGCTATGATAATAGTCCTCACCAATGCTAAAGTAGTTGGTGGCAGAAGTAGCTGTGTAGTTTTCCTCGATAAAAAAGCCTATATCAGCAAAGACATAAGAAGTCAGCGTTAAAGCAACTAGCAACAACGCAAGCAGTAGGCTTATTATTAAGTATTTTTTGTTACACATTTTTTTTATCATATCAATCCTTAATTGTCAGTATCCTTTCAAAGTAATACTCCCCTGATTTTATTCTTGCACAAAGTAATTCTCCTTGTAATTTTTTTTCAATTGTAGACAGTGACAATGTTCTTTCAAACCTGCCTCTACCCTCTATAAGTATATCCAAAAACTCTTGCGAAGCAATAAGCAGAGCGTAATAACTGTCACTAATTACCGTGTTTTCTGCAATTACTATGCTATCTATTGGAGAAACAAAACTCTCCCCAAAATAAGTTAGTTCTCCCACGCTTACATGGCTTGATAGAGTTTGCCAAATAATAGGATAATAATCTCCTCCCATATTTATATATGTCATTAGTTTTGCTGTTTTCTTGCCGTCAATAGCTTGCACTGCTTGATTTATATATAGCGTGTAATTATCAATGTAAGAAAAATCACTAGTAGATGAGTCTATTTTTGATAAGATATTAGTTGCCTTATTCTCTTGAGAATCTCCTCTTATCTGCGTTATGTTGTTGTAAGTTATTACTGCGGTGGGATTGTTTGTCGCAAAATAATTAACAACATAACGGAAAGACATAGTTTTGTTATAATCATCTATCGTCCCGCCACCTATTTTAATTGTGGTAAGCTGTTGACCAAACCCAAGCAAGAAAGACATATCTTCAATGTTGGATACTCCGTCAGAAACATACTCAAAGGTAGTTAAGCTATCTTTAGAATTATATAACGGAGAAAAGTCACTAACTTTGAAGTTGCTTGCGCTTCTTCTGGAAAAATACCTAAAAGTAGTAAGACTTAACTGTCTTATCGGCTCTAAGGAAACAATTGCGCCAGTATTTATGGCCAGGTAATTTATAGAGGTAAATATTTCTATTCCCGTTAGGCTTGCTATACCCTCATTGGAAATGTCCATTGATGTTACGTTTGCTCTCTTATTTAGGTCAATATAATACTTTCCTACGTCATTTTCGGTCATATTTAAGGCACTGTAATTTCCTAAAGTTACAGTAGAAAGAGCTTCCGATTTGTTATTAAAAATCCAATAAAGGAAGCGTCCGGAATCAAAAACGTTGCTAGCATCTATTAGGTAAGTTCCACCCTCTCCGTCTGATACTTCCAAATAATACGGCGCTATATTCTCATTTGATTGAGCATAACTAATTTCGCTTAGCACTATCTCAATATCCTTTTTTGTGTCAAAACTAGATTGTATTAAAGTTTCGCTAGTAATAACATTTACTACCGAATAACTCAAACTAATCAAGGTATCAAGCTCGCCCCCAAATTCTAGGTAATTATAACGATCTATACTCAAAATATAACCGTTTTCCTCTTCGCTTAGATAATCGCCATTGCCCTCAAGAAGTCCCCAAATAAACTGATATTTTTGCCCTGCGAAATAAAAATACTTGGGCAAATAAATCTCCACACCCGACTCTTCAATGCCGTATTGATAAAGTTTATCAGGCAATATTTCTCTTCCCATAACCGTTGCCATCAAAGCAAGACTTTTTACATAACTGTTTAGTGAAGATATATTGATAAAGGAAGCAACACTGTTACTTTCGAAAGAAGAATAGTTCTTAATATTTGCATCAGTTATATATTTTTCGTAGGCGGCTACAAGATTATAGTCGCGATACCATTTTTTTCTATTTAGGTTATTAAGCCCTATCTTTGCTATGTCCAAAGATTCAAAGCTATTTAACTTTCTGGCAAACGAACCTACTTCTTGTGGAGTTAGATTAAACAAATAATTATCGCCATTTAGGTGGCGCAAAAGGTTTTGATATCCAGTACTGCCGCCGTAAACGTCAAAATTAAGTTGATTATCTATATAAAGATATTGCAAATAACTAAGCTCACTCAAAATTAGCTCAGCTAAAGTGGTATTAACAGTGCTAACACCGTCAAAGTAGCTTATTTGACCTAAAAAGTTTATTCCCTCGTTTTCGTTAAGGTTTAGAGTGCTTAAGTTTTGGGCATACCGCAAAGCAGAAAGTCCTTGTTCTCTTATACTGGTTTTTCCTACATACAATACATTTAGCGAGGTAAACGGCCCCGAAAAAAGGTCTGTTAAATATGCTTGATTTTCTATCTTAATATTATTTGTATTAACAAACAACTCCATTCCCTTTAGACTTCTCATTCCTATTTCGCTAGTAATACTTAAAAGTCCCGGTGAACTATATGTATAATATGTACCTCTGTTAGTGACTCTCCTCATAATATAAGCCCATAAAGCGGGGTCAAAATCACTTTGCGTTCTTTCCTCTCCATCCAAATAAAAAGGTAATACTGTAGGATTGCTTCCCGATATATCAATAAGGTTTATTTGATAATTTGCAGCATATGCGGTACCAACTTTTTTTATTAACAAGTCGGTAGTTGTCTGGGCTATTTTGTAGTACATTGATGCCAGCGGTGTGCCGTCGGAATTTATAAGACTGGAAGAATTCTGCAATTTTAAGGTGTAACTGTTACCGTTTATACTCCGATTTAAGCTAAAGTTTTTGCCTAGTTGGAAACCTGTAGAGGTATAATCTGCCATACCTACGCCACTAGGGTCGGTATCAGCTGCTATGTCTGCAAAAAATGCGTTAACGTCACTTTGTGTTACTACTGTCGTCGCTCCATTTACGTTAAGAGAAAGGCTTCCACTAGTATAATTGGCAATTATGCCGGCTTCAATGAGCGTGTCCTTATCGGAAACACATCTTGTATAGTCTACGCTTAATATTGTCAGCGCTGCTTCGCCTGATATTTCAATAGCTGCTCTTAACGAGCTTAAGTCGGCGGCGGAAATTTGATAATTACCTAATAAAGTGATATTTGTTATTGTTTTTACACTATTTGCAAACACCGAAACTCCGTTAAAGATGGTCGTCTGTAACAGATTTCTGGTAAAGTTAATCAAAACAAGTTTGGACATATTTTGCAACACAGAAATATCGTTTACTAAATTTTCACTTAAGTTTAGGGTCATAATCCCACAAGTATTGGTAGTTGAGGCTATAGTTGAAGAAGTAAGTCTTATCCTTCTGTTTTCCCAGCCAACCAAACCTTCCAATGAGCTTATATCGGCAACCGAATTATTCCTAATCTCAAAATTGTTCATATTCTTTAGAAGCTCTAAACCTTTAAGCGAAGATAAATAAAGAATGGTATAATTTCCGCCAATTACCGAAAAGGACAAGGCTCTATCGCTAGCTATGGGAGTATCGCCAGAGGCATTATGCCACCACGCTTTAACAGTCGTTGTAGTAAATATTATTCTGTATATCCTATAACCACCGGCAAGCACAGTTGTACCGCCGGAAACAGCATTATAAAAAATTGTACCTAGTCGCGCATAAGTACCGTTTGTGTTATGGTTTTGAATGGCAAAAAGCATAAACATTTGCACTCTCAAATTCGGGTCCTCAAAAGCGGCGTAGGACAAATAACTTGTAGTTACTCCGCCCTCGATAACATTATAAAAATATTGACTGGGAACAGTTGCCACGCTATCTATTATGTCACTACCTACCCTATAGTTTATGGTAGCCTGATAGGCTGTTTGGTCGGTACCCAAAATCAAAATAGGATAAGCAAAGGTATATATGTTTGTTAGCCCCTCAAAAGAAACATAGTTACCGTTATTGTCTAAATATCCCTCTCCTATACTGCCTTGGAAAATAAAATATGTGTCATAACTAAGGGCATTTACCGTTATCTGCCTATCTACATAATTAGTCATAGACGGCAAATTGCAGTATGGCACATTAGTAAAATAACTCTCACTCATATAACCGCTAGATACTGGAGTAACATTAAATACGCTATTTAGCAAAGCAGTATCTATGCCCAATACTTTCCACTTTATTACAAACTTTCTTTCTTCTGCCTCTATATTTTGATAACTTGCTCCAAAATAAGAACTGTACGTGGTGGACGGCAAATAAAGCACTTGCGCGTTTTGTAAACTTTGATTTTCGGTATATTCGTGTTTAACTCCGTTTAGTTTTACGTTTAAGCTTTTGATTCCCGCTGCAAATTCTTTATACTCTTTAACAACATCATAGTCAAGTGAAGTAACGCCGCTTACCGCATCAGCCCAACCTGTACCCGTGTATTGATATAAATAATCGGTTGCATCGTCGGTTCTTCCTATGCGGAAATCTTTGTTAATAGCTCCACTATTCTGATAAATACCTCTAACAAACTGTTCGGTAGTATAATAGTTGTTATTTTTGTTGGTAAAAGAGTTGCTTGTGCCATAAATATAAAACTTTTCTATATCAATATTTTCCAAACCATATAGCCCTTGCCAATCATAAACATTTGTGTCGACTACTACAAACTCTTTCAAATTAGTAAAGTGCGCTAGGTTGTAATAAGTTAGCCCCTCTTCTTTTTGATAAAAGATAGCATAACGGTTGTTTTCCGTTCCGCCACCTGCGCTTCCCGAAGATAAGCCTAGTCTTAGTGATGTAAGGTTACTTAAATCGGTTTTTATCTGGGAAAAATCCACACCGGAATAGCTAATTATTAGCTGTGTCAAATTAGTCAAATATTCGCCATCACCTAAGTTACAATCTCTACTTATTTTTAATGAAGAAACTGAAGTATATTGCAAGCCTTGTATTGCGCTACTGCCATCAAAGTCAAAGTATGTGCCGTCAATAGTGAGAGTGCCTGTAATACTTAGCGCCATAATAGTCGCCATGGTTATGTAATAATAACCCTCACTAAAGTAATAACCGCTAGCTATATTTTCTATACTGGTTTCTGAAGAAGCGCTTCCAAACAAAGTTGTTAGCCTCGTCATTACACTATTACGCAAATCTCTCCCAGGGAAAATTGTATTAAGAGTAACTAGCCCCTGCGACAAAGGATAATCAATAACTTTTATTTTGTTGTTAAAATCGATTACTAGCTCTATATAATGCTCAGCAAAAATATCACTCCTGTTGTCATTACCCCACAAAATTATTTTGTCGTAAACAACATCGTTATAGCCAAGCAGCCTTGTGTATTTGACACCGTTTGCTGTATGATTAAATACAGAGCTGTTACTTCCAATAAACGTTGAAGATAAAGTATCTATGGTAAATACTACATCTTTTACTTGATAAAAGTTTACCAAGTAAGAGCTGCCGCTTTCATAATAACTAACCTCTTTATTTAGGTCAATAAAAGCGTAAGATGATGGCAAACTTTGAGTAAACTTCTTAATAGGAACGATATATGGATCCCACACTAAAGTGTCCGAATCCTTATAAATAGAAACTGACGGATTGGCAAGATATACCTGATAAAGGGTACTTAGCACCTCATCGGTATTTAGATTGTAACAACCATAAACATACAAACTGGTAAGGTTAGTCAGCCCCTGCACTATAGGAACTTGTCCTTCCTCGCGAAACTCAGATATTTGCGAAAAATCGTAAGCTTGACCGTTTAATTTTATAATCTGAACGTTCTCTAAATATCTAAGCTCGCTTATATCGGCATTTCCTAGAGTATTTCCACGCAAATCCAAAGCAAAATGAATTACGTTTTTGAAATAGGATAGTCCCTCAAGGCTTTTTATATTGGCATTGCAAAGAGCGTCGGAATGGTCGTTAATATCGGGGGTGTTAAGTTCTTCATGGGAGATAGTTTTGCTTTCAAGGTAAGTTGTATAACCCCCAAGTAGATTGCCTTCGGCATCCCTTGCTAGTACATAACCGCTATTATCGGTGTTGGATATGGATATCAAAAAGTTAAGTAAAGTTGTATCCTTAACCAAATCCTTTGCTATTTGAAATTGTCCTGGAGCGGTCTCTATATAAACCACATCGGACTGTTGTTGGGATTGTAGCAAGTTTATACTAAACTTTCTAGTAACCGCCACCGCCAAAGAAGAACCAACCTCGGTAACACTAACCGTTATGGGCATAATTCTATCGACAATGGGAGAAACAACGTCGTATCCTACGGTTTTGCCGTCCACTGTATTAAATACAAGGTAAGAGTAATCAGCAAGCTGCGTTTCCCACCTTATGTTATACTCTTTCGCATAAGGAGTACCATTAACGGTATACCTATATACATAGTAGTTAGGAATATTTAAGGTTGTATATACATCCTTAATTACAATTAACTCGCTAAGGGCTTTTGCCGCTACTATTTCGGCATCGGTTGCCACCCATTGATAACCGCTATCACGATATATTCTTATATTGTTTATGCGGTTATTATCGTATATTAAAGATAGATAGTAGCTAGTGTCATAAGATGCGCTGGCTTTTCTTGACGCTTGTCTTATATCCAAATAAACTAAATTTTTGTAATCCGCCAAATATTCAAAGGTGCTTATGTTTTCATTTTGGTACAAATCAAGCTTCCTTATTTTTGGCAGATACTTCAACGATTCTATGGTAGATATTGGCGCTAACCGCAATGACAAGACTTCTAAATTGTCCAAATAGCTAAGATTTTCTATATCCGCCACCTTGTTATTACTTAAGTCCAAAAATTTTAATTCATACAAATCTTTAAGCGCGGATATATCAGAAACATTGTTATTGGCAAAGTTGTAGCCTATAGCGTTTGTAAAATACTCCAATCCTTTAATTGATGTTATCCCTAAATTGCTAAAATCGATATAACGGTATCCCACCGAATAAACTGTTTGCGCCGTCAAAGGTTTGGAAAGCTTTTCAATTGAACCTTCCATCCAAATTATGTTTGCCTCGTCATAATCGATATATCCGTCTAAATTGCTATCAAAATACTGTAACAGCACGTTATATAACAAATAATCTTCAATTTCCGAAGGTATATTGTGATAAATGCCCTTAATTGCAAGCTTGATATTATAAACAATTCTTATGCCGTCTTTTGTATAATATTGCTTTTCTCCGCCGACGATATTATCCCACACATATGCAAATATCGTCGCCGTTGTTAGGTCTTTTGATGGCGCTTTTGCAGGCAAAATAGTTACTTTGGCATATCGATAATAAATCCCGCCATTATTTTTTTGCGTAGATATATCTATATATTGATCATTATAAAAAACATAACTTCCTTCAAGGCTAGCGATATATTCACCATTAGTAAAAGCATAAGTTGTATCAAAATAAACATACTCATCCTCAATAAATACAAAATTGCCACTTCCCGATGCTAAATAAACATCATTTTGAATATATAGATAGGATTTATGCTCCTCACTTACTTGATAATCAATTTTTGCTCCGTGCTGAGTAAAAGCATTGACAAAAAACTCGTACCCTTGCTTGTTTATATAATCATTTAGGTCAAAGCTTTGTTGCAAAAACCTAGTTGGGTCAGATAACTCGGTAGCCGAAGTGTAACCAACAACAGTAACGTTTTTGTTAACAATTTGGGTAACGTATTGTTCCACTCCGTTTTTGTAAACAAAACTTATGGCAAGAGGTATATTAACCGCCTTATCTCCATTGGGCTTTCTTAATACTTTTAAGCCTTCCATATTAGAAAAATTTATTATTTCCAAATAAGGCAAACCAACATTATTTAGATTTTGACTGGGGTTGGTAAGTTCAATCTCTATAGAAACAAGCTCTGCCTTTTGCCATAAAATAGAGTCTACGTAGCTAGTAAAAATATTTATCTCTGAGCCAATTTCGTCCATTATTATTTGATGATAGTTATATATTTTATCAGTTCTTTCCTTGGCGCTAAGCATTTTTACCGTTACGGTTTTTTGTCCGCGGACTTGCTCACCTAAAGTATCTACTATTACTCCTATATCCACTTCGGCATCCGCCCAAGAGTTTATACTTTCTATGCCACTTTCAAGATAAATGCCATATGGAGAAATCAAGGTGTTTGATGTTACGTATGTAATGGTAGAACTTGTAGCTTGGTCATAACCGTCAAAAAATACTGTTCCCCCAATTTCATCAGGAATCTTGCTCAAATAATATTCAACAATAGCTTCTTTAGAAACCCCTCTTACTTTTAAGTTACCTTGCAAAATTGCCGAATCAAAAGCGGCAGTATGCAAAGCAAAATTTATTAAATTTAGCTTAGTTATTGCTATGTCATAACTTTCGGATACTATATAGCTTGTTGCGCTGGAATTTTCCTTTTGCACAACCGACGTATCTTCACTACTTCCGTCCATTGGAGGAATTATTGAGTAAATTTTGTCCTCGCCAAAGCTTGCGCTAAAATAATACTTTAGGTTGGTAGTAAAATCTATTTTTTGCCCTTTTATCAAAATATTTTTTGCGTAAAAATTAAGTTGCTGTTGCATCTCATTAGCTACCGCAGAAAAATCAACGTTATTTGCCTCAATACGCGAATATATTGAGGAAAGATTGTCACCAACAATTAGATATCCCATTCCTTGAGAAGAAAAATTATATATAATTTTTCCCTCTCCCAAAATACCGCCTGAATCAGGGCTGGAGTTGGATATAATAACTGGACTTTGTCCTGCGCTAACTACAATATTATTATCCTTTAGGTCAAGGGCGTTTCCCGACAAATCAATATTAACGGGATGTTGAAAAATAACGTTTCCTTCATAATCAGCAGGGAATTCTATATCCTTAGTAATTACCAAAGTTTTTCCTACAACAGCGCTACTTTGCTCTGCGGCATATTCCAAATTTTGGAAAGAGGAAACAAAATACAAATCGGTTTCTCCCTTATAAATACTAGATGTAGCGACTATTCTTATATTAAAGCTCTTATTTTCGAAATAATTACTTGCTGACGGAGAATAAACGAATTTATAGTGGTGGTTTGTTTCGGTATTTATGGGCAAAAGCCCTTCAAAATAGTCAAAGGTGTCCAGCATATCTACAAAAACGTATCTGCCGTTTGTATAACTATATACTTCTATTGCTTTGGCAAGTTCGTTATCTTCCCCCACAAACTGAAAGTCCAACAAAAATTTTGCTATAGAACCACGCGTGGAATTGGCTCTTACCATAACTTCAAAATCTAGTTCCACTTCTTTTCCGCGGGAAATCAAATCAAGATCATAGTTGGTTACTTCTTCCACCGTCTTTCCGTTTAGATAAAAAACAACACTAGTCGCCGAAATATTTTGTTGCCAACCACTATATGATTTTTTGTAAAAAGCAATGGCAAAGGTGCACGCAATAAGAGCGCACAACATCAAAATTATTATACTAGCCACTATACTTTTTTTTCTCATATCCATAATAAACAAAAAGCCACAATGATGCTAATACTAAGCTTTCATTATGGCAACTGGCTGTCCTTATCGGACCCTTTAGTTTTGCGTCCCTATCTTGCGATAGGTTTGCTTTTTACATATCTTTTTATGTTATTATTATAACATAATGCAAATAACGTGTCAAACAATTATATGTTTTTTTGCTAAAATGCGGTATTTTATACCTATTTTAAGTCTTCCACCCAAGGAGTAAATACCACATCTCCAATAAAGTCCTTAGCATCCTTTGGCTTATCAAAAGCATAGCCTTGCATATAGTTAATACCGTGCTTTCTTAGCATATTAAGCTCATCTTTATTTTCCACTCCCGTGGCAATTATTAGCAAAGATTTTTCGGTAGCATACTGCACTAACATTTCTACAATATTATTTATCATAGAAGAACTCCCTAATCGCGCCCAAAACTCCTTATCTATTTTTATACTGCTAATAGGTAGGTTTTCTAGCGCTGTTGGAGAGGTAAATTTCGTACCGAACCCGTCTAAACATATTTTGAAGCCAAAGGTATGCAATGCATCCAGATTCTTTTTTACAATGTCTGTAGTATTATAAAGCTTCATATCAGATATTTCTATTACAAAATTATTTGCGGTAGTCTTATGTTTTTTTACTATGTTTTTCATTTGTTCAGCCAATTCGGGATTCAATAACTGACGCTCAGAAAGGTTGAAAGACAAATCAAATTTTTGCTCATAGTTTGCCTGCCACAATACAAACTGAGAAACCACTCTTTCAAAACACCAAAATCCAACCCAGTTTATATCTCCTGTTTGTTCCATAACATACAAAAACTGAGAGGGTGGAAGTATGCCTTTAGTTCTATGTACCCAGCGCATCAATGTTTCTGCGCTCGATACTTCCAAACTGTTTGTTTCTACAATCGGTTGATAAAAAAGTGTAAATTCTTTGGCTTTAATAGCTTCCCTTATTTCCTGATAATACTTATATTCTTCAGTTTCGGCGTTGCCTAGTTGCGGAGAATAAAGAGCAAAGCGATTTTCTCCCTTTCTTCGGGATACAATCATAGATATTTCCATATTCTTATTTAACTCTTCAAAATTACTTCCCGCCCCGGGGCACATACCCGCTGCCACATTTATTTCGATATTGACCGTCAAGTTTTCACTTAAATTATATTCTTTTGCCAGTGAAGAAATAATTAGCTTGCAAATATTTTCCAAATCATTTTGATCGTAAGCTTTGGTCATAACAAGTATACAATCAGGCCTTTTCATTCCTATTTTTACTCCGTAGGGTTGAAGTTTGCTAAGAATACTACATTGCTCTTTAACTATGGAAGCAAACTGCTCTACCCCAATAGTCTTTTTCAATTCATCAAAAAATCTTATGTCTATTTGGAAAAAATAAAATTTTGACCGTTGCCCGGCGGCCGCAAGTGTTCTGTCAATCGACCTCTTAAAATCCTCCAAATTCATAACTCCTTTGTCGCTAATACTTGAAGAGAACTGTTTGCGCTCTTTCCTTATTCTCAAAAACATAAAAACACATATGAGCAATATAGCCAATATCATTAACACGGTAAACAAAATATACGTACTTGTATCGAATGCCGACAATAAATATTTCATTAAGAATTTTTCTCCTTTATAAATGCATAAGCCTTCTCTCTAGACATTGCCTTACCTATGTAATATCCTTGAATTACCGAGCAGCCCATTTCCTTTAATATCTGTACTTGAGCCTCGGTTTCCACACCCTCGGCAATGGTATTTAGTCCCAAATCATTAGCCAAATTAACTATATTTTTTACAATTAAATTATCCATATCACTAACGCCTAGACCATCAACAAACGCTTTATCTATTTTTAATGTAGAAATAGGCATTTTTTTAAGATAGTAAATGGAAGAATATGCTATACCAAAATCATCTACCTGAGCGTTTATACCATTGTTTTTCAAAACGTTAAGTTTTTTGGTTACATCGCCTATAGACCCAATAAAAGTATTCTCCACAATCTCTATGTCAATAGAATTACTAACAAGTCCGCGCATTTTATACGCTGACAAAAAGGCTTCTACAAAACCAGTCTGCATTAGTTGAATGGGGGAAACGTTAATTGACACACGAACTTGCTCATTTTTTAATAGTTTGGCAAAGTCCATAGCCTTTTCATAAATAAATCTGCCCATCTCCACAATCTGCCCGGTCTCTTCAGCTGCTTCTACAAAATCTGCAACGGTAATTTCTTTTGCCCTTTCTCCATTTATACGGCATAAAGCTTCCATTCCTACTACCTTATTTGTTACAATGTCATATTGTGGTTGGAACCAAACGTCTATGCCACCGTTGCTTATTAGTTCCATAACACCCTCTTTTGTTGCTAAATCCCTCTTTGCATTGTCAAAGTTTGCCGCTCTCAACACATAATAGGTCAATCTTTCACTAGAAGATGCATTTTTTATAGCTTTCTTACCGGCAAATATTACTGAGTCAAGCTCGGTTTCTTCCTCTGTGCTGTCCAGTGGAATAATGCCTATTCTAGTGTCTAACTTGACAATTTGGTTGTCTATTCTTAGCGGTAAATTAACTTTTTCGCTAATTTCATTTATTTTTTTGAGGAAAATTTGCTTTTTTTCGCCATCGGTAATAAAAAGAGCCCAACCTCCACTGTCTATTGAATACATAAAACCATACTCACTCATCAAACTCTTGAGATTTTGGGCATACACCATAGAAAAAGAACGCATATTGCCGCTTCCAAATAATATGCTGTAAAAATCTTTGTTGAGTATCTGAAAGAAAACCATAAGTCCTTGAGAGTATTTTTTTTCTTTAACAAAGTTTTTCCACTCCAATATTAGCTTTTTTTCATTCCAAACACCTTCGGGTGAAGTAAGTCCGCTTATTTTTAGATTTTCGTATTCGTTTATAAAAGCCGACATATCCGAGCATATTAGTTTGTATCCTCCAATAGTAGAGGTTGCCGCGCACATCATTTTTACTTGGCTGCCTTGTCTATCCACTAAATCAAAAATCATATTTTTGCCCGAAGTAAGTTCTACTTCAAAACTGCTTTTTGAGCCTGATAAATAAGGAGATAAGTTATCTATGTCAAACTTTTTCTTAAACTCTTGTTCAGTTGACAAAATCTTTCCCCTGTTATTTATTTTCAGGATATAATTGTTAACAGGTTTTACAAAAACTAAAGTGTCATAGCGGTGTTTGTAAGTAGCAATAATAAATATTGACCCTGCCGCCGCCCCGAAAAATAAACACAAAACCTCAAAAACATTGTACAAAATATTTTGATAAATAACATCGCTATAAACTGCGTAAGGCATAACACCCATTATTCGAGCATGGGAAAACCCATCATATGGCGGCAATACAAGCACCACCTTATTTCCGTTATTCTGATATATGTAAGAATCGCCCTCTTCCTTAAAAAAAATATCCGACACCATACCTGATTCCTCTATAAAAGAACCGTCAAATTCTTCGGAAGTAGCATAAATAACAGCGCCATCTTTTGTAAGCAATACTATATCGCTAAATCCGTATGTGTGAGTTTTGGATAAGGCTTTTTCATAATTTTCCGAATTCTTTTCTTGATTTGTCATGAGTTTTGCTATGTCGGAATTAACGCTACTTAACTCTCGGAAAAAAACGCCGTTATATTTTATTTTTATTTCGTTATAGTTAATTACTCCAAACAATACGCCAATACCTGCCATAACCGCAAGAGTTAGTAAAACTGCAAAGGAAATTTTTAGAATAAACTTTCTCATTCTTTTCCTCCCTTGTCGTCTTTGTCAGACTCAATACTGTCTTTTTCTGCTTTTTGGGCCTTTAGATTGTAGCTAATGCTAACCGCTTCAAAAATGATTACCACTACCAAAATCAGTAATATTCCCACAAATACAAAAAAGCGATAAAGCACAATATAAGCAAAGGCTTTACCAAAAAAGGTATTAGCGGAGACAACCTTGCCAACAATGTCGCTAGCAGGATAACTGTCTATTGGGGCTCCAACTTTTATTCCTTGGGTATCGAAACTTCCGTCTTCATTTATTCCTACAACTCTATGCACTACCATATGACCTTTAAGAACAGGGTCATTTGAAAAGAACACTATATCATCACCAAGTTTTATTTCTTCGTTGTCAGTTTTTTGGGCTACTACCAAATCACCCACGTTTATTTCGGGCGTCATGGAGTCTGTTACTACAATATGAAAGCTATACCCAAAAAACCTCACAAAGCGGTTTTTTGCCAGACTGATGGTAGAATAAACGACCAGCGCTAAGCACACAAGTAATATACTTACACTTATGCCGCTAATAATTTTGCTTATTATGCTCTTAGTTTTTGTCGCTTTCTTTGCCACTTGCCTTTTTACCTTTTGATTTAATTTTTACGTTTGCTTTACTAAGTCGTTCCTTTTCTTTGGCGAGCTTAATTTTTTCCGCTCTTTTTTCCATTCTAATTAAAGTCTTTTCCAACCTTTTTAGCTTCTTTTCTTGTGTTTGTTCTCGCAATATTGATAAGCGTAACTCTTCTTTTTTTAGTCTTATCAGCAATCTATGCTTTTGCAGTATTTTTTTCTGCGTAGCTATCTCTTTGCGCTTTTTTTGCAAAGTTGTACGTTTGTCAAAAAGGTCCGCATCGGGCTTTTCGTTCAAACTTAGCACATCATAGAATAGTTCGTTATTTATCTTTTGTAAGCCCTTAAAATATCTACGGAAATTAACGTCAACGTCCTCTATACTTTCAACATCATACGCTTTACTTAATTTTTCTATTTCTCCCGTCATCTTTTTTATACGCTGAAAATAATATTGACTAATATCATTTTCGGTATCAAAAACATTGCCGCTAAGCTTATCTATAGTATAATTAACATTCCTATTGACCTTAAACTTTTTGCGTGTTTTTCTGTCATAACGTATACCTTGATAGACTGATTTCCTAATATTATTGTTGACCATCATAGCCTCTACGCCGGCAGCCGTAAGCCTACTCAAATCGTCAAAGTACTGCTCATCAAAATTTAAGGTTTTCTTTTGAATATCAACAAAATATCCCACAGAATTGTATCTGCTTAACATTATCCAAAGATTGTAGCAGTTTTTATAGTCAACGTTTCCCGACAAAATATTAGTTTTCATTATGGGAGAATTGACGGCTTTTTCTTTTTTCATTATCGAGGCAAACTCGGTGCCCTCAATTAGCATAAGTCTTTGTCTGATTATTTCTAACTTATCTAAGAGGCTTTTGTTTTTTTCTAAAAGTTCGCTGTTTTTATTGGGCGTTTTTACACTCATCAAAAGCTTATAATCCACGTCGGCCTTGCCAAATCGGAAAGCGCTGTTATAGCTTAAAACGGTGTTATCTTTTATAACACTCTTTTCCTTAATAACAACATATCTTCTTTCAATAAAAGTAATAAGGCGCTTAATTAGGGCATAAACAAAACGGTTTTCATAAATTGCTACCTCTTGCTCTAGCTGCCTTGTCATTATTTTGGATGGACGTATGGTACCATCTGGTCTTATCTCTTTGATATATTCGGTGTGCGTTGACAGGTGTCTAACAGCTATGCTATCCACCCTCTTTGCCTTTTCTATACTCAAAAGTTCTCTATCTTCCCGAATAAATGTTTTGGGATTTTTAACTATTTGCTCTATAGAAAACAAACCGTTTTCTATAGTTTCTATCCAATCGGCTTCAATCTCCATTGACTGCAAAATTATGTTTTGCGCCAAGGTATTGTTGCCTCCCCTAATTACTCTTAGGAGCTTATTATATAACTCATTATCAGAAAGAAGGTTGTATTTTTCATCAATTATTTGTTCAAGTTCTTCCCGCTCATCTGCATTATTATTTATATCTTCGCCAGCATAGGTATTTTTATCGTCCATATGATTGCCTCCTATGCTTTCCTAATCAATTCACGTAAGTAATCGATAGACATTGGGCAGTTGTTCTTGCCAAAAAGGGTTTCCAAAAGGGCAATTAGCGCATTTAACTCTTTCTTCAAAAATACTAGGTTTAGAGCGTTAAATTTGCGGAATATTTTGCTCTTTAGTAAAAAATCAACGGCTTCAACTTCAGTTCCTCCGCAAGCAACATATACCGGAATAAAGTTAAGTATTTGTTTCATAATACGATTGCCGAAAGTTATTCTGAACTTATCCAAAATGTATTCGTCAACCTTTTTTAGATTCTCGCGGAATTTGCTTGAAACAGGATTCTCTTCAACAGCTTTATAAAACAAATATTCCAAATAGTCATAAGGAATACGTACGCTCTCTGTTGTCGGCGCGTCAAAAAATTCTCCCCTGTTATTAAGGTCAATGGTTATTGTTCTGTCGTATACCTTATCGGTTATAGTAAAGGTACTATCGTCTTGATTAGCAGTTCCTACAAACCACAAGGACTGCGGCACAAGAATTTTTCCATCTGATATATGTTTGGGGTCATTTTCGTCTGATTTTGCCACAACTTCTACCGACCATTCGTCTTTATCAGGCATTTCCATAATTGATAAGAACTCTGCAAAATAGTATTCTATACGAGCTAAGTTCATTTCGTCTAAAATAATTATGGAAGGGTCTTCTCTATAAGTGGCTTCATATAACGCGCTCAAAAAGTCCGACTCATTAAATGTCTTGGTAAATTCATTGAGATATCCCATCAAATCCCCTCTATCACGCCACGAAGGCTGAATACTGATAATAGAAGAAGGATGAGCAAAAAATTTGCCCATAGCATAAGGGAGAGAAGTTTTACCTGTACCCGAAATACCCTCCAAAATAATAACTTTTGTAGTGGATACTCCAGCAAAAAAACAGCGTATTACGTCTTTTTTATAATATAATTTGTGTTGGGATGCAGCATAATTGACAAACATATCTACTATCTGCGACAAAGTCCATCCGTCTGCCTCGGCGGTGGAAACAAACGGTGTGGCAATTTCGTATTGCTTGTCAATAGATGTAAGCCTGGCAAATCTCGACTCAGGCGTTGCAACAGCGGTGATTTCTTCCTTTTCGGCAGGGTACATACCTTGATTATATCCCATATTGGGATAAAGAGTATTTACCTTGAGAGCATAAAGCTGATTTTTTTCTATGGTAAGCTTTGCAATCTTATCTTTAGCTTTGGCAAGTTCTTCCATAAGCTGATCCTTTTCCACCTCTTTTGCACGGAAAAAGAAATATCTACGCAGCAATTGCGCAAGTCTGTAAACTATGAAAAATATGCAAATAAAACTCATTATAAAGACCAATATATATATCATCCAGCCGCCTGCCCCAAAGGTCGGCGCTGAAGTGCTCAATTCCCTAACATATCTAGGAATGTCTATTGCAAATATATTGCTCCACGCGAGTAACCTTGCCTTAAAAAATATACCTATATTGGTAAAAAGCATGGTTAAAAATGTTATATAATAACGTGCAAATTCTGCCATATTTTCCTCTAAAAAATTTTGCGAAAATCTTTAGCTATATTACTAAAGCGAGATTTTCGCGGGAATTATATTTCCCTTTTATTATTCTTTAGGCGGCTCTTGCTCCTTGGCTTTTTCTTGTTCTATCTCTTTCAATAGCTCATCTTTAAGCTTTTTGCGCAATTCCCCGTCCATTTCTTCCTTGATTTCTTCCTTTACCAATACAATTTTTTGCTTATTGTATTGAATAATATTGTAGATAACAAGATACAAGCAATAAAGCACAATCAAAATACTGGGGATAATAACACAAACAAAAAAGCCTGTTTTGCTCTGCATCCACATAATTGCATTACCAAAACCTTCGGATTTGCCCTTATATATACCCTGAACGTCATCAAAGTCGCGTAACCTTAGATCGGAATATTCATTAGCGTCGCCCTTTGTAAGGAACTTTATCGTTCCATCATTTTGGGTCATTACTTGCTGTATTCTGTGAGTGTTTAGCTCCTTTTGTCCGTCAATTATGTCCCAAAAAGTAATAACGTCGCCTTTTTTTAGTTCGGCCTTCTCGTCTTCTTTCAGTAGCTTTATGTAAATGATGTCGCCTTTGGCAAAGCCTTCTTCACCATAATTCATTGACTCACTTTCAACGGTAAAATAGGCGTAGTTAAAAATAGAAGTGTATCCTCTTTTACTTGAAGTTATTGTGCTGATAATTAGTACCAATGCAAAGCAAGCAATTATTATGCTAAGCACGCTTATTATCCAGTTTAATACTTTCTTAATATTACCTTTATTTATAGTTTTAGCTGACATTATTAGTTTTTCCTCATAAATTTTTTATCGGGGACGGTTGTAACCGTCCCCACTATTTATTGTACTCTTAAAAGTCGCTTGTGTCAATATAGCTTAGATTACTCTTGTATATTAACTCCAACAAATCCAATATTGATTTTCATTATATCTTCATAGATGGACTCAAAGCAATCTGCATCTTTACCTTCTATCCAAATTGAGATAGTAACTTTACCTTCGTATACGTCTGTGCCGTCTCCGAAATAATTGTAAAGAACGTCCCCTGAGGTAACTTTGGCTAAAGTAACTAGTTTGCATGCTCCGTCAGCGTCGGTGTCAAGCGCAGTTAGTACTGTACCTGCCTCAGTCTTTTGTGCATCGGTAAGTTGGTTAGCAGCTGATGCCAAACTATTGTAATAGTCATGAGCCATATTATAAGCAGCTATTGTGCTCCAACCCATAGTGCTGTTGGGATTGTAAACAACAGTATTTGCATCGCCTACTACGCCGATTCTTAATGCGTTGGCTGCCAAAGCATCAATGTTTGCGCCGGCTGCAACTTGACTTAAAGAGCCATCTGCGCCTACCAAATCCTCAGTTGTTACAGCGTGGGGAGCCTTAACGGTCTTTGCCGATTGAGTCTTAGTACTAACGTTAGTATTATTTGTGTCACCGTCCATAAATATGGTATAAGGAGCTGAAGAAACAAAGTAAACATCAAATTCATATAGACTAGCAAAGTTTATTTTGCAATATGTTGCGCTGGCAAAATCAGGAGCAGTCTCATCTGTTATAGCAGTATAAGTATAGTTTCCTTCTTCTCCACTTCTTTCAACGTACTTTGTGTTATATTCTGTTGCCCAGTCAGCAGGTTCGGTAGCAATAGCGTCAGAAAAACTATAATTAGAATTAACTGCATTACCTGTCAAGCTTTCAAAAAACAAACCTTTTACAAGAGTAGAGCCTGCATAATAACCATAAACTTTAACTAGATTAACTTTATCATCTGCAACAACTGCTTCACTTTCTTCGTTAAGTTTTGCATTTGCATCGGATACGGTAATCTCATTTTCGCCCGGTGTTGCTTCATCGGCAACTACGGTAATTGTACCTTCATCGGCTTTTAGATAAGTATCTGCAACCAAAGCGGTCGCGGCATTTAGCCTAATGAACTCGAAGTTGTTTTCTACTTGTAAGCTGCTTGCTTCCAAATCCATTTTGTATCCCGCGTTTCTGTTACCAGAAATATATAATCCGTCCTGAGTTGTTACAGTCAGTTCGAATTGCTCAACGGAGGGAGTTTCGGTCATAGCAAACCATGCGTAGGTTGACGTTGTAGCAATAGCAACCGCCATTACCAAGGTGAATATAGATA
>CAYIZR010000002.1:0-19749 GCA_964367755.1 uncultured Christensenella sp.
TATATAAACTCTTTTTAGTTTTGGAGGCATTGATGGGTAAGAGCTTTTTTATTAAAGGCGGAATAAAGAAAGCGGGCGCTGCTTTTCTGCTGTTTATTCTTATTTTGGCGAGCGCTTTGATAGGGCTTGCACTGCCAGGCAAAGTTTCTACCAATTATGCTAATGCTATCACACCTACATATACCCAAAACGGTGGCTATGTAAAAAGTGTTGACAGGGCAGCCAATCCTATGGTTTATACTTGTGACAATGTTCTTACCCTGCTTGGACATAGCGAAAATCTTTATGGAGATTTTTTGAAAGAGGGCGCAGGCGTGCCGGTAATAACAGGGGATGAAAATACAGGTGATGGCAATGGTTATTTAAGAATTGACGAATATTCTAATGATCTTAAGTTAGCAGCCTACATAGGCATTGACCCGACTAGCGAGTTTGCTCAAGCAATACAAGACAAGCTTGTGGTGGTAAAAATTATTCCTTATTTTGTTTATGCAGACCCTACTGTTATGGACGGGGCTGATGTGTGCGACTTTATCGTCACATATTATAGCGGAGAATTCGATTATGAATTAGAAACTCCGAAGCCTATTTCTTATTTTAACAAATATACCAACTCTTTTGGGCAAGAGGATGATTATGACCCCAATGCAAAAAAGACAGCTGGTTCTTTAATCTTGCCAAGTACTTTTATAGCTGAAGAAACTCCTTATTTGAAGATGGAAATGAACAACTTTCAAAAAGTAGGTTTCAATTTTTCTATAGCTGTTAAGACAATGGGATTTACTGTAGAATATCAGACCGAAGACGGAATTCTTATTGAACAGGATGTAGCCCTTAGCAGAATTGACAATATTGATGGAAATAGAATAACTGCTGCCCCTGATGATATGGTTAAGGCAAACGATATAATAAGGCTCAGCACATATGTTCAAAAAAGCGCAATTAGCCTTGCTCTTAATAAGACTTCTAATGCTAGCGGTACAGTTACTGACGGCAAATTTTTTAGGAAAATCTTCTTAACTGATCTTTCTTTAAATAGAACGATAATCAATTTTAACTTCTCTTCTGATCAACTAGAAAGAATATATGACTATAGTTATGATGGATCAAATTATGATATTAGCTCCGATTATTCGGGGGAGATAGCTTATTTTCGAGTTTTACCTTCTACCAATCCAGTAATAAGTATTACAGCTATGCTTTGGCGTTATGATAATATCGAAATGAATGGAAGCACAACTTTTACTTACTATTTGGACGGGTTGGCTGCATATAGCCCCCAACTTAGCACTTCGAGCAATTTTTATTCCAAATATATAGACAATGGAGCTTATTTCACCAATAAAGTAACATATATAACAGAAAACGTTGTTGAAGAGGGCGTTACCGTGTCAAAGATTAGTGGCGTGGACTTGTGCTTATCTGACGCTAGACCCTTATTAGCTAGTGACAGTCTTCTTTTGCGCGGCGGCGACATCGCTAATGGAGTAAATCCAAGCGGACAGCTTGTTTATTACAAAATCAGAAGGCTCGCTCCCGAGGAAGAAATACCGACCTACGGACAAACAAGCAACGGCTTTGAGGTAGAAGAAGCTGATGGGGTTTTTTGCACTATAGAGTCAACTGGCGATTCATATTACAATAATCTTATTTTGCCATTAAAGGACGAATCAGGACCGGAAACTGTCTATCACTCCAATGGTATTTATGCAATTGAGCTAATAACGTGTGATTATGTGGGGAACAAAGCCATAGGAAACATAGTTTACTTTGTCAAGGTAGACGTCGCCGATTATGGATTTACTTATAAATATCAATTAGGTGACGGCACAACGGTTGATAAGCAAGTTTCTACAAGTGATGTTAGTTTGTCCTTTGCTACATTGTCGGACACTGGAGTTATGTCGGCATATGTTGCCGAGCCTGTTTTCAAAAGAGGTGACAAAATATCTGTAAGGGCAAAGTTCACCACCACAGGTAATAGCGCGTATATCCTGACTTTTTTCAAAACCACAGGTGTGGGGATTGCTACTACAGACGAAAGGACTACATCTTGGAGCGGACTAAATGTTACTGTTAATCAAATGGACCTTCTATATACTTTTGAGGTCAATACAATGTTTAGCGAAAATCCAACCGCGAGGGTTATGACGCTTATTTTTAAGCAAAGAGCCATAGTTGAGGTAACTAACACACAGCAAAATTACGACGGTGACGGTAAAGCCGTTAAGGCGCAACTTAGAATTGACGGAAGTACAATTATAGCAGGCATAAACATATCGGTATTTTATTCCACAGACAATTTGACGTTTACAACGATCCTCCCTATTAACGCGGGAAATTATTATTATCGTTGTGAACTACTTAACCACAGCAGGTATTATGGAATTAAGACAGGTACATTTTTGATACGTCAAGCCGAACCCAATATAAATGGTATAAACGTAAGCTCTCTTGACTATGGGAATAGTCTTGCGGTAATAGATTTTGACGAAAATGTTTATATGACGGAAAATGGTCTAAGTCAAAAAATGAGTACATATATTACGTGTTTTAATCTAGCTGACGGAAGGTACTATTATTATAAGTCGGCGGATGGAATAATAGGATATTTCCGTATAACAGGTATAGAAAAATCTTCTGAGGCATATATCAATCCCACTGCGGGGAATATGTCAATTATAGTGCAGTTTTGCGCGATACAATACACCATTGGCGCGGGGGATACAATCATTTTTACCACCACCGAAGCGGGAGTTTTTGTACGTGACGAAAACTACTCTTTGGTAAGCCGTACGGTAAGCGTGACAATTAACAACAGCGAAAGTGTTAATTTTGAAGCAAATAATATTTCGGGAGATGGCAAAGTATATGCCGATTATGACGGCAATCCTAAGGACTTAAGTTTTAGTTTAACTTCGGCATTGCCTGCCGAATTAGGTAATGACCTCGGTCAATTTGCTATAGTACAATATACTAGATTAAACGAAGTGGGCGAAGAAGGGGAATATACTTCGGAAGTGCCTATTAACTCGGGTAACTATCTTGTAGTTATAGAAATAAATCAAACAAGATGTAATTATAAAGGTAGTTGGACGCAAGAATTTGTAATAATGAAAAAGCAACTTGACGTCGAGGCTTCTGATGTAGTATGTGTTTATCAAGCCGAACGTCACCCCACGCCCATTTCTAGTTTGGGAGTTGGCATAGACAAGGTAATATTTAGCGGTCTAAGCTATGCTTTTACTTATTACTATTACGATGGTAGTTTGGGCTCTTATAACGAAATGGCTAACGAAGATAACCTCGTACCATCAATCGAGCTTTTTGATGGCGTACCCGAAAACGCAGGGAAGTACGTAGCCAAAGTAGCCATTGACGAAATAAACTATGAAAATACCTTTGATGTTTTTGTTACATTAACAATAAATAAGGTGGTTACAGGGAATACTAGACTTAGTATTTCTTACCCTACTTTGGGCTTTAATCCAAACAACTTAGATAGCCATATTACTTATTTGCAACCGCTCAGCCAAGTGGCTGTCAGTTCTAATTGGAATGTTAGATATACCTATCACGAATATATGAACAACAGACTTGTGGAGACTGTTAAGCCGGTAACTGGGTCTTTTGTTATTGTTAGCCGCTTTTACGACCCCGAGATTGATATAAGCGAAGAGGCCTATATTGAGGAAATGCGGGACTATGACAGCGCGACGGTAGGCGCAAAACTAATGTATTTGTGTTTTGTTCCATCTGAGGAAAACATAAGGAACTTTAATTTTATTTATAAAGAATGTGAAGTTATTGTGGGCAAAGCGCGTGCAGATTTTGGCAACGTTACTATAGAAAATATTATTTATGGCAAAGTTATTAGTAGTATTGAAGATATAAACATTACCAAAACCGTTCGTATACTCAAAAAAGGAATAATTCTTACCGCAGAATATTATGAGCTGCCGCAAGAATGGTATAGCTTGAGCTTTTCTACCATAACACCGGAGAATACAAGGCTTTTTGAAGTAGGCTCTCATTTTGTGGATGTGGTATTTACCCCAAATGATACCGCTAGCTTTGAAATTATTACTACAAGTTGTCTAATTACCGTAGAAAAACGTACATTAGGCATTATTTTTGGAACAGATAATTATGACGAAACATCGGGTAGATACGTCCATACTTACAAGGGATATGGTAATCCCAGCATTGCTTATACCAACAAAGTTAATTCAGAAGATGTCGTTAGCGGAAGCTATAGTTTTTATTATCAACCAAGCGGACTTTTATGCACTGATACCTATCTTGCGGTAGGGGATTATAGAGTAGTTTTTGTTATAAATAATGCCAATTATATGGGTACAAACGAATTTTTATGCCGCATAGATAAAGACACTTTGATTGCAGAACAAACACCGGCAATATTTGAAGAAACTACCTCGGTTAGTTACAACAAACTAATGAAAAATGTAGTCTTTAATAACGGCATTATGATTTCTACTAACACAGGTGAGCAAGTAAGCGGCACTTATAGGCTTCGTTGTGAAGAGGATGATAGGTTTTTAGATACAGGTATAAGGAAGCAATATCCATTAGAGTTTGTTCCAGCAGATTCCCACAATTACGAAAGTTATGGGCTTGACAATAGTTATCAAATTTTCCTTACCGTTGCCAAAGCTGATGTAAGCGAGGGTCTTATTCTTGATATACCAACCTTTACTTACGGGGAGCTTTTTTATAATTTCATAGCGGCTAGTATCTTTACTTATACTACAATAATTTGGACGGATGGGACTAGCTATTCCGAAAGCCAAATAGATGAAAGTTATGATTATTTGGCGGTAGCTTACGTTGTAAGCAATTTGCCTTCAAGCGGCATTGTATCTGCAGGGTCTTATAGAGTTACAGCCCAGATAATAGACGATAATTATGCGGGAATAAAAATAGCTTATCTTGAGGTTTTGCCCAAACAAGCTTTTATAGAAGTTGTTAATAATGATAAAGTTTTTTCCAACAAATCGCAAACAGTAACCACAAGAGTTAAGGATGCCGAAGAAAACATAATTAACGAAACTGTTTTACAGGCATTTTATATGAATGGTATCCGCACCGATTCTATTCCTTCGGAAATAGGTAAGTATCAGGTAGTTCTTACCTTAAACAGTAGCAACTATACAGCTACTATGGTAAATACCGAATTGACTATTAGAGTAGACCGCAGTCAAATTACCATCACTAACACCGAGCAAACATATACTATTCAGAGGAATTTGGGAATATCCTTAGGATTAAATACCGCGGTATATTCACTAAGTTTTTATGACAGTGCAAACGGAATAGTTTATACTAATATGCCCACCAATGCAGGCTTTTATGATATACGGCTTACCTTCTTAGCGGATGATAACGACGGTTACTATGAAGTAATTGAATATACTAATTTGCTTGTTATAAACAAATTTAATGCAAATATTGTTGTTGCTACCGATATTACTACTGTCTATACAAACAGGCTTTACGCTTTGAATTTTTATACCGATCCATACGGACTTAACGTTGTCAAAAAATATTGTTATGAAGATAGCGAGGTTTATTTAGAAGAGGAAATTTACGACGTTGGTCAGCACAAGATTAAGTTGACGGTACAAGATGCTAACTATAAGGGAGAAATAGTAATTAACTATAATATTATTCCTGCCAACTTGAGCGTAGCTATATCGCCAGAGTTTGGACATTATGTATACAATAGCAATCAAGCTCCTGTTCTTATCACCGAAGGCGAAGTGGATTTTGGCAGTACCGAAAGGGATGTTGAGGGTGTTTTTGAAATTGATGTTGACGATATAAAATATCTAAGCGTTGGCGTTCATACCGTAATATACACCTTTACTGCTTCAACTGAGGGAATATTAAATAAAAATTACAACCCTATACAAGGGCAGGTAAGTATAATTATTGTTAAGAAGACAATCAACGCCGAAAACATAAATATTGGAGTTAGTAGTGGTTTTTACGTAAATTATGATGGCAAATACCATGGCGTAGATGCATATTTGGCAGAGGGCGTGATTTATGATTCCAACGGAATCAATAGCGACCTAACGCTAACAGTATATTATAACGGCATTACCAATCTTCCTAGAGAAAAGGGAGAATATACCGTAAGAGCGGTAGTTAGTAGCAAGAATTATGATGGAGAAAAGATAGCATCGAGTAATTTTGTAATTGATTTTGGTAATCCGGAAATCAGAGAGAAACCTTCTCTTATTATGGATAATTTTTCGGTAGGCGATACCATAACCACCTTAGATATAACGGGAGGAAAGGCCTATTTAGAAGGTACAACTAATCAGATTAACGGAAGCTTTATTGTTACAGATACTCTCTTTACCAAAGCTAACATAAATAAAGTTCAAATACAGTTTGAGCCTGAATTGTCAGACCTTTATAATATTGTTGTTTTTGAAATAGACGTTAATGTTAGTGGAGAAAATCCTCTTGCTGGTGTTATTAGCTATCAAGAGTGGACAAATAGTGTAATTAACGTAGAGCACGACGGTATTTATTATGGTCAGGTAAGTATTAGTGTTACCCCGAAAAGTGGAGTAACTCCTGTATACGGAGTAAAAACAAGCAATTTTGACATAAGCTTTGAAACGTTGACAACTAATGCATCAGACCCTTCGGTGTATTTAGAAAGTTTCGGCTTGCTTGCCTTTGTTGATAATAATTACACGATTAATGTTGGGCAGAGCGTAGGCATAGTATTTACACCCGCCGGAGCCAACGCCGACGTTTATAATATAATGTATGGTTTTGTTGCTATAGACATTGACAAAGCCGACCTTCCTTTAGATGTGGAGTATTCGCTTAAGGGCTTTTTGGGCAAGGACCTAAATGAGCAAAATTCTGTGTTTACCCTATACCGCAATGGTAACATAATTGACTTGGACGGAACGTTTATTATTTATTCTGATTCTGAGTATCAAAACTTATATGACATTGATGCTCTCCTTGCGCCTGAGGACAATAATAAGACAGTATATATAAGTTTTGTTACCGGTAATTATAATGAAGTAAAACTTCCGATAAGTTTGGAGATTTATCAAGAAATAGATAGTTCAAGTATAATTATTGGGATAGATGCAAAAAGCTACGATGGATTGCCCATTACCGCCGAAAGCTTGTCAATTTCGGTAATAAATACACAATTACCTGTTGATGCCCAAGCTATTAGCATAAGAGTTTTTGATTCCTATGGTAACGAAAGCGAGGGAACAAACGTAGGGACATATAGCGTTTATGTATATGTCAACGATAGCAATTATTACGGAAGCGCAATATTTAGTTTTGTGGTGAATAAACAAAATATAAGCCAAAACATAACCTTATCAAGTTATAGCTCGGTTTACGATTCTGTTATAGCTCCGTTGCCTGTTTTTAGTGGCGAAACGCTAAACACTTCTATTTATAAAACGTACTATAAGCAAGCCTTAGCCCTTGACGGCTCATATAGCCTAAACGTGCCTAACGATGCAGGTAATTATAAAGTTAAGGTAGTTATTAGCAGTGACATATACGAAGGAAGCGAAGTTTTTGATTATCAAATACAAAAATTGGAAATAAGACTTATTGCCAACCAAATATATAGCTATGTTTACGGCAGTAATGTTGTTCCGAGTGTTTCATTTAAGTATAAGGACAGCGAAACTATCCTAAGCTTGGAATATATGATTTATTATTATTCGGAATTCTATACAAAGAGCAATATTTTGCCTTATAACGCAGGTAATTATAAGGCTCAGGTTGTTTTGATTGATAACAATTATACTTTGAATATGACATTTGGATATGCGGAGTTTAATTACAATATAACTCAAAGAGTGACAACAATCACTACCTTGCCTACGATAATTTCACAAACAGCAAATAACCTTACTTACAATCTAAAATACGGACAGCGTTTAAGTGAAGCCAGACTTAGCGGCGGAGAGGCCACAAGAGACGGCTCGGCTATAGATGGTTATTTTGGTTTTAGTGGAGGTGCAAGTATATTAAGCGCAGGCACACATAATGTTAATGTTGTGTTTACTCCATACAATAATAATTACGCGATTTCTACCGCAATAGCTTCCATAGTGGTTGCTCCTGCCGATGCAACGGTATCTTTCAGTATGCTTAGAGCAGCTTATAATGGTTCTTCTAGAAGGAGCGTTATAGCATACTCAGTTGCGCCCTTAGGCGTAAGCGTATCTATTAGCTTTATTAACAGTCAGGGAGATACAATTATTAACCCGATAAACGCAGGCAACTATTCGGTAGTGGTTGTTTCCAACGATAACAACTATGTGGTTACTACTTCAGTTAGTTTAGATGGCACTTCTAATCCTATTTTTGTTATCGCAAAAGCTGAAGCTAGCGCATCTCGTTCAATAAGTCCTAATGCCAATCCTATTTCGGTGGGAGAGAGCTTGGATAAATCTACATTAACATCGGGCAGTGATTTTGGACTCATTTATTATAACGGATTTAACAACCCAATTGCAGGAAGTTTTGATTTTGTTCAATCGTCCTTTGTTTATATGACGGCGGGAGTTTACAGTAGCGTAGAATATGTATTTTCTCCAGACGACAGCAACAATTTTGCCAAATTCCGCGGCATAACAGAAATTACCGTTAATAGGGCAGCGGCAAGCATAAGCATAAGTAACAACGTATTTACTTATGCAAAGAGTTTTGCAATACCCACCTTTGCTACTAATCCTACCGGGCTAAAAGTTATGCACGATATTACTTTTGTACCATATAATTTATCCGACTCAAATTATGTTTATGATCCAAGCCATATTATAAATGTGGGAACGTATTATTTTAACGTATGGGTAGACGATGTAAACTATTTGGACAATAGGACAGAGTTTTCCATTACTATCAAAAAGAAAGAATTGGACCTAAATTTTGTATCCCAAGGAGGGTCAATAGTTACTCAATATCAAACTACTTACGGTAAGAGGCTTGATGCTAATTTTATTCTTTATGATTTTTACAACAATCAAGGAAAGAGCGGATATTTGTTAAAAGATAAGGTAATTGATGGCATTGATATTAAAGATACCTATAATATACGTTATGTATCCAGTGAAGGAACATCAGTTTATAATAGTCAAAGCTCTCCTTCGGAGCGAGGTACTTATTATGTAACTGTAGATATAATAAACAAAAACTATTCAGCTACCAACACAATAATTTATAAGGTAGACAGGGGCGTTATTGAGGATATACGTTTTGACGAGGAAACCTTAGAAAAGCAAATCTACGGTAATAATGTAGTAGAACCGATAATAACTACCAGTCCTTCAAAAGTCAGTTACTATATAGTATACCAAGGACATAATACCAACAGACCTAAGGATGCGGGCAGTTATAATATTACCGTATATTTTAATGACGAAAACTATGATAAAAAGCAAGTTTCGGCAATGTTTAAGATAGCCAGGAAAGATTTGGAAATAATAAATATAAAAGTAAAAGACAAGGTTTATGATGGAGTATCTACGCTGCAAATAAATGGAGAACTGCAAGGGGTATTGTATAAGGACGAAGTTAGTTTGAAAATGTCAGCAACAACCCTTAATAACGAAATAAAGGTCGGTTACCATTATGTTAATATCACTAATTATGAGTTAACGGGACTTGATTCTACCAACTATACCGTTAGGAAGCCATCTTATGCTTTACAAGTTAAGATAAGCTCTAACAAGGTTGAATCAGCGGCAAATTCTTCCTTTATTACAAGTGATATAGGCTTTAATGAAGGCACAACGGTAAACTTTAAGGAGATATCCACTGCGGCGAATAAATCGAACATCTTTACCAAAGCATTAGGTACGGAAACTACTATAATAGGATATACTATTAAAGAAAACGGAGCCGAGACACTGATAAAAGACCAATTTAAGGTATATCTTGCCATACCTGAAGAATATAGAGGTACAGATTTTACTGTTCAACCTGCCGGAAATCTTGCAGGAGAGACCATTATATTTACACAGGAAGGAGACTTTATTACCTTCCATGCAAGCAGTTCGGGTCAAGTTGTATTTACCAAGGCGGAATTTAAGTATACTTTCGTAGTAGTTGCCATTGCGGCTTTAATAATAATAATAAGTATAATAGTGCTGTTTGCACTTAATCCAATGCAAAGAGTAAGTAAAACGCGGGACAATTCTCCACAGAGAGAAGCGATAAGAAAAATCAGGAGAGGTTATTGATGAAAAAAACAGTCTTTGGGCTGTTAGTTATAGCGGTTATTTTTTGCGCCCTTGCGGCGATAGAAATTACTAGCGTCCCTGCACTATCGGCAGGAGGCGCTATTTCGCATAAAATAAACTCTTATGAAATTGAAGAAGGAATAAAAAACGCAGTTGAAGGTTGCAATATTACGGGGTATTTTACCGATGCGGCAACAGATATAAACAAGGTTACTTTTACACAAGTTATGGTGGATAACCAAGGGCAGGGCGAGCTAGTAACCGTTGATACCGAAAGTGGAGAGATTTTTATTAACGGCGAGGCAGTTACTTCCGACAGGTTGATAAAAACAGATGAAGAAGTTGACGTAAATGATTGTGTAAATCCTACTTCGCAAAAAAATAAATATATTAAAGTAACTGCCAATGAATGGTCAGCTTTCGTTTTTGCGGTATACTATCAAGGTAATGATGGTGAGGCAATAACTTACGATTCCGAAGTAATTTGTTGTACCTCTATTGATTCGGGGAGTCCTGAGGTATATCGAACAGGGAACTGGACAGTTGCCGACGATACTATTCAATATGAAGTGATGATAAGAAGCGACAAAAGGAACCAAACGCGCTCATTTGACACCGGGCTGGACTTTTTTGTTGTTTATAAGGGGAATCAAGAAATAGACAGGGTAATTAGCATAGGAAACACCTTTTATACCTATACTCTTGCTGTTAGCTTAAAGGAAGTAGCTTATTACGAAATACACGCTGTGGACAACGCAGGCAACTCCCTTATGAAAACCCGCATTGCCGAAAATAATAATACAAGTTATGATTTAGGATTTGAAAGCGCCGTAAAAAACGCTCTTAATTATTTGGAAGATAACGACCTTTATAATGCCAAAGTAAGAGCTGATTTGGAAAAATATTATTATGAATACTATATGACAATCCAAAAAGAAGATTCTACTACAAAGCAAAAGGAAGATGCCAAGGCAGTAGCTTTAGCTTATTTGACGGAATATGCCAGACTAAAAAAACTTGAGAACTCAGGAGATAAAGAATGGAGCCTTTCTGTTATCAATAAGGAGTATCTAACAGGAGAAATCACTCTTAAAAATGCCAGTACCGCATTTGGTGAGTTAAAATACGGAGAACAGGCAAAAATTACTATGACTTTGGCGCTATTTGACCCCGAGAAAGTCGATAAAAGTTTGGAAATGGCTGTTGTTGGAGTGGGAAAAAGCCGAGAAATATTAAGTTTTACTCTTAATACTCAAATAAACAACGAGGATTATCAAGCAAAGTTGACTTCTCCCCTTATAATTGCCGTACCATACAGCGATTACAAAAATTTGAAGGCGACAATAACTTATTTGGACGATAATAACAATGAGACTATTAAGGAAGTTGACATTACTAGATATAAGGATTATATTATACTAAACTCAGAGTACTCTTACGGAACAATTAATCTATTTGTGGATAATGATTTATCAAATTCCTTATTGTGGCTACTAACTTTGCTAATAATACCTTTAGGCGGAGCGGTGGCGGCAATAATTATTTATAAAAAGAAAAAAAAGAGCAAATTGGAGGAGCAAAAATGACAGAAATCCAAGAAAGAAAGGAAGTAACAGTAGCAAAAGAAAAACGGCTAATTATTAACCGCCAAATACTTTTTACCATTCCCAATATATTAACTTATATCAGATTGTTATGCGTGCCTGTATATATGACGCTTATTATTTTGAGTGGCAAGCCGCAATATCCTGATTGGTATGTTTTTCTTGCATTGGGAATAATGGTTTTTGCCGCGCTAACTGATGTGGTAGATGGCAAAATTGCCCGCAAATATCCATCGCAAGGCACATATTTGGGACAATGTATTGACCCTATTGCTGACAAGGTTATGCACGTAGGAGCATTAATTGCATTATCTATCGGCAATTATTTGAGCTGGTATTTTGTTATATTTATCGTGCTTAGAGAGTTTTGCATGGTTATTTTTGGGGCGTTAATGGTTAACGATGTTGACATAAAATCCAATATGTTAGGCAAAGTAGCCAGCGCAACACTTAGTGTAGGTATAATTCTTAGTTTCTTCCATAACTATATCAAACTACTTTGGGGAGAGTTCGGCATTGACTGGATAGTAGTAACCATCGGTTTAGTTTTGAACTGGGTATCGGCATTTAATTATGCCATTGTGCAAATACCTGCCTATCTTGCCGTAAGAAAGAAGAAAAAATTAGAACTGGCAAAGAAAGAGGAAACTAGCGAAAATAAAGAATAATTTTTATCAAAGGAATAAAGTGATATGATGAACAAAACATTCGAACCTAAAGAGTTCGAACAAAGAATTTATGCAAAATGGTGTGAAAAAGGTTATTTCACGCCAAAGATAGACCCAAACAAGAAGCCTTTTACCATTGTAATACCTCCGCCTAATATAACTGGGCAACTGCATATGGGGCATGCCCTTAATAACACCCTTCAAGATATAGTAATTAGGTATAAGAGAATGGACGGTTACGCTACGCTTTGGCTACCAGGTACTGACCATGCAAGCATAGCGACCGAATTAAAAATAGTTGAACAGCTCCAAAAACAGGGAGAAACCAAAGAGGGAATAGGCAGAGAAGAGTTTTTGCGCCGCGCTTATTTGTGGAAGGATCAATATGGTGGTAAAATTGTCGAGCAACTAAAAAGACTAGGTTCTTCTTGTGACTGGACGAGAGAAGCATTTACTATGGACGAAAAGTGCAGCAAGGCGGTAAAAGAAGTTTTTGTCAACCTATATAATAAGGGACTTATTTATCGTGGAAACCGTATGACGCATTGGTGTTCTAGTTGCGGCACGGCTATTTCCGATGCAGAAATAGAGTATGAGGAACAAAATAGTAGTTTATGGCATGTTCGCTACCCTTATACCGATAATAGCGGATATATGATAGTTGCTACAACCAGACCGGAAACAATGCTTGGTGATACCGCCGTTGCCGTTAATCCCAATGACGAAAAGTACGCAAAAATTGTGGGTAAAAATATGGCTTTGCCGCTAACTGACAGAGTTATTCCTGTTATTAGCGATGATTATGTGGAGCTAGGCTTTGGCACGGGCGCGGTAAAAATAACTCCCGCTCACGACCCGAATGACTTTGAGGTGGGTAAGAGGCATAATTTAGAAGTTATTACTGTAATTAACGAAAAAGGAAAAATGAACGAGCTTGCTGGCAAATACTGCGGTATGAGTATTCTTGAAGCTCGCAAAGCTATAGTAAATGACCTCAAAGAAGGCGGATTTATAGAAAAAATAGAACCTTATACCCACAATGTAGGAGTTTGCTACCGTTGCAAAACGGCCATAGAACCCAGAGTTTGTGAACAATGGTATCTTAAGATGGAGGATTTAGCTAAGCCCGCCATTGACGCTGTCAGGGAAGACAAAACGCAAATTATTCCCGAACGGTTCGAAAAAATATACTTTAATTGGATGGAGAATATCAAGGATTGGTGTATTTCAAGGCAATTGTGGTGGGGACATCGGATACCTTGCTATTATTGCGATACCTGCGGAGAAATGATAGTATCCAAGGATACCCCGACAAAGTGTCCTAAATGCGGAGGAAATAGCCTAAGACAAGATGAAGATGTTTTGGATACGTGGTTTAGTTCTGCTCTTTGGCCTTTTTCTACTTTAGGCTATCCCGACAAGACCGGGGATTTGGAATATTTTTATCCTACCAACCTATTAGTAACTGCTTATGACATAATATTCTTCTGGGTGGCAAGAATGATTTTTTCGGGCATTGAGCATATGGGAGAAGTACCGTTTAGCGAGGTGTTGATTCACGGTATCGTGCGTGATTCTCAAGGTAGAAAAATGAGCAAGTCACTAGGTAACGGCGTTGATCCGCTAATACTAATTGACAGCTTTGGCGCAGACAGCTTGCGTTACAGTCTTTGTACAGGAGTGGCGCCTGGGGGCGATATCCGCTTTTCTGAGGACAGAATGGAGTCCAGCCGTAACTTTATGAACAAACTTTGGAATGCCTCTAGATTTGTTATTATGAACCTTGAAGGGCAGACGGTTATGGATATAAATCAAGTTATGTTTACCGATGCCGATAAGTGGATACTAACTAAGCTTCAAATGGTGGTGTCCGAAGTCAGGAAGAACCTTGACAAGTACGAAATAGGTCTTGCTTTGTCCAAACTTTATGACTTTGTTTGGAGTGACTATTGTGATTGGTACATAGAACTTACTAAGCCTATGTTATATAGTCAAGATATTGACAAAAAGCTAAGTGCGCTGACAGTTTTGAAGTATGTTCTTACCAATATATTGAAGTTAATGCATCCATTTGCCCCATTTATTACCGAAGAGATTTGGAGCCAACTAAATTTAAGCGAAACCATTATGACCGAGAAGTATCCTGTTTTTGAAGAAAAAATGTATGATACGGAGGCTTATGAAAGCTTTGAAAAAGTAAAAGAGGTTATTTCCAAGATAAGAAATATTAGGGCGGAAATGAACGTTCCCCCCACAAAGAGGGTAAGCTTGTATCTGCTAACTAAGGAAGACACGCTCTTTAAGAACGCGCTTATTTATTTAGAAAAGTTAGCGGGAATTAGCAAAACCGATTTTATTAACGAAAAGGCAGAGGCAGGAGAGAAAGTTTGTCAAGCGGTAACTACATCGGCAGAATTGTTTATTCCATTAGGTGAATTAGTAGACACCGAAAAGGAAAGCGCCAGACTAAACAAAGAGCTGGCAAAAGTAAGTTCTGAGATAAAAAGAAGCGAAAATATGTTAAAGAATAAAGGCTTTGTGGAAAAAGCGCCTGCAAACCTTATTAAGCAAGAAGAAGAAAAGCTAATATCTAACAGACTTTTGAAAGAGATACTTAATAAACAATTGGCGGATTTGTATTGATGATAAAAAATTTGTTATTTGATTTGGACGGAACGATAATAAACAGTAAAGAGTGCATTTTTAGTGTGTACGCTAAACTATTTGAGGAACTAAAGCTACCTTTACCCGAGGAAGAAGAGCTTATTCGCTTTATCGGCCCGCCCGTTGAAGAAATGCTAAAAAATTATTTAGAGGGCGACGTAAAAAAGTATTGTGACCGATTCCGTGAGTTATATAAGAAGGTAGATTTGTTCGCTACCAATTTTCCTTATAAAAATATAAGGGAAACCTTGGAAAAGCTAAAGAAAGACTACAATTTATATGTGACCACAACCAAAAATGAGCCTTTGGCAATAAAAATCATTGAGGGCTTTGATTTGGATAAAAACTTTTTGGGCATATACGGCAGTATGAGCAATATTGGCAGAGTAAGTAAAGCCGACGTTATCAATGCGGCAATAGATATAAACAACCTTAACAAAGAAGAATGTCTCCTAGTAGGAGATACGATATTTGATGTTGAAGGAGCTATTATTGCGGGGATAAAGGTAGGCATTGTAAAATACGGTTTCGGCATAGAAAAAGATTTTTTTGGTAAAAAAATAGAGTTTTTTGCCGATAGCCCTCAAGACATACCAGATAAAATTAAGGAAAGTGTAATATAATATGGGACAAATAGTAAAAGGCATAATTTTCGACGGCAAAGCTAGGGTGGCAGTCATCGATATAAAAGATATAGTAAATGAAGAAATAGCGCTACATAACTTGAGTCCTCTTGCAACTGCCGCACTAGGCAGAGCAATGACAGCAGGAGCCTATATCAGTAGCAATCTAAAGAGCGCAGGAGCTACTTTTAGCATTACTGTTAATGGCAAAGGTCCACTTGGCGGAATAGTGGTGGCGGGAAACGGTGAAAACGTAATTAGAGGGTATGTAGCTAATCCTGATGTAGAACTACCTCTAAATAGTGTAGGACACTTGGATGTTGGTGGAGCTATAGGAACAGATGGATATATAACAGTAATTAAGGATTTGGGGCTAAAAGAGCCTTATATGGGCAGGTGTCAGTTAATCAGTGGAGAAATCGCCGAGGACTTTACAAAATATCTTTATTCTAGCGAGGGAATAAGAAGCGCGGTTGCTTTGGGGGTAAAAGTTGACAAAGAAGGTTGTGTTTCGGCAGGAGGAGTTATTGTAGAAGCTTTGCCTGATATAGAAGAGCCAATGTTATTTATGTTGGAAGATATTATGACTAACTTTGTTAACGTTAGCGAGAACTTGGCAGAAAAGAGCGCAGAGGACATATTCAACTTTTATTTTGGACACCTAAACAGCGAACTTTTCCCGATAGAAGAAGTGACGCTTAAGTGTACATGTAGCATAGATAGAACAAAAAATACCTTGCGGGCATTAGGCAAGGATGAGTGTATGGATATTTTGAAAGATGTGGGCAAAGTGGAGATGGTGTGCCCCTTTTGCAATACGAAATACAACTTCAATTGTGAGGAGATAGAGAAACTTTGGGACAAATAATTGATTTTGAATTAAATGTGGAATCTTGTTTGCGTTTTGCTAAGTCTGCTTTTGAAAAGGAGAACTATTTATTAAGTTTGCAAAATTGCAACGAAGCAATGAGTTTGGCTTACACCAATAAAGAAATACATATGGTGCTGGAAAGCTACGCCAAAATTTTCCGTGAAATAGAAAATAACAAGAGTTTTAAGAGCGTTTTGACTATGGACATAGAAAACCGCAATATAAGCGGTTATTTTCGTATGGATTTTAGTGAGTTTTTGACTTATAGCGAGAACTATATAGAAAATGAACAACTCCGTCAAATGACCCTTCAACAAATGGAGAGATATAACGAAATAAAAAACTTATTTGCCGAGAGAAAATATGACGAGGCGATTGCCGGACTATCGGACCTTGTATTAAATAGCGAAATAGCTATGGGCATTGTGGACTGTCTAAAAACTGCGGTAGAAAATGACGATAAGTTCCGACTAGATAATTATGTGGTAACTCTACTTGAGGTATTGGCTCATAGCCAGTCATATTATGATATGATTAAGCTTATGCTTGAGGGCGGCAGACTAACCCACGATATTATGGTTGACAGCGTGGATTACTTTTTGTCGGAAGCAGACAGCGTGGCTAGTGTGGTTATTTTGGGGGAGACTTTCTTTAGCAGTAAAGAAGTTGACATATCCAAAAAATTCTTTGACGAGGCGCTAAGTCAAAACCCCGTTGAAGAAAGCAGTCTTTATTATATGACGGTAATAAACTTACTTCTTGATAAAAAAGATGAAGCGGCCAAATATTGGGATACATATAAGGAGGCTTACAAGGTAACTTTGCCTCCCATTAAACTATATGAGAGATTTTTTGACAGCAAAGAACTTACTTATCTTGTGCCTTACGGAATTTTGCCTTTTGATTTTACAAAAAATCTTGTCACGGAATTAAAAAAGAGTTGTCCTAAAGATGATTTTGACGAGGATTATTCCCGAAAGTATATAGAATTTTGTATGCTGAGCAATGATAGACACGTTTTCGAAACTCTAAACATAAAAAAGCTTAATAATCGACCTATAACGGTAAAAACTTATCTTGAGATACTTAAGAATACCAAAGTTAACGATAGTATTAAGCGTAGAATTATGATGATGCTAGTTGACGGAGGCTACGAAGGCAAAGTGACACTAGTTAGCGAAACCTCTATAGTTATTTTTGATATGATTAGGCTTCATCATAGAGTAAACCAGTGGTGGGGCGTTGTATATAAGGCTCTTCTTAGGAATTTGCCGTTTATTGACTATTATATGCCTATAAAATGTTCGCTTATGGCGTCTTTGATAAAAAAGTTTGATACCGAAGTTCCTAACCTTGAGATAGAGGACCTTAATTTTGCAATAGCGATAATGGTGTTTAATTACATAAAACGCCTAAAAATAAATGTCGATATATACGACATAGCCAGAAGTATGAATGTGGAAATAGATGATTTAGCAAAGGGATTAAAAAAATACGACTTAAAGGATTTGTATATTTAGTGAAGAAAAATAAGAGTATAAGGCTAATAGGCTTTTTTATTATTTTATTGTTATCTGTAGCCCTTACCGGTTGTTCGGAAAGACTTTCCGGTTTGGAGCTTACTATCGTATACGATAGTGTAGGCGGTACGATTATACCTGATTACAGCGGAAGTTTAATAAACACTATGCCCATTCCCACAAAGGACGGGTATACTTTTGAGGGTTGGTATGAAGATAAAGATTTTTCGGGGAAAAGAGTAAATTTCCCTTACATAATAGATAAAGACGTTACGCTATATGCAAATTACATAGACAACAGCAAGGGAAATTTTGAGCTTGTTTATAATATGGTGGACGACAATGCCTTTGAAGTTACCGCATACGAGGGTGACTCTTATATAATTTATATTCCCGATACCCATAATGGTTTGCCTGTAACAAGGCTATGCGAAAAATTTATAAAAAACTTCTATAATACTACAATTTTATATATTTCCAAAAACGTCAATGAAATTAACGAAAAGCTTTATTATAATAAAAGGCTTAGCGCTATAAACGTAAGCGGAAACAATCAAACATTTTCTTCTCAAGACGGAGTACTATATAATAAGGATAGAACAAAGCTTGTTTGCTATCCCTCGGGCAGAAGAGAAAAGGAGTTTGCCATTGCTAGCGAGACTGTGGAAATAGCAAGATATGCCATTCGTAACAATATATATTTGGAAAAAATTATTCTTCCATCGGCTGTAAACACACTGTATAAGGGTATATATGATTTGATTAACCTAAAAGAAATAAAGGTAGATATTGAAAATACAGAGTTTTGCGATTTTGATGGAGTGCTATTTGATAAAAATAAAGAAAAGCTTTTATTTTTGCCGCCAAAATATAAGAATAAGCAATATAGTATTCCCGACAGCGTAAAACTAATAGAGGAGCACGCATTTTTTAATTGTTATATAGAGGAAATTAGGATAGGCGCGAGCCTGGAACAACTTCCTATTTTTGAAGGCTGCAAATATCTAAAAAATATTGAAGTAGTTGAAAACAATACTTTTTACAAAAGTATGGAAGGCGTTTTGTTCGACAAATCGGGACGCACGCTTTTGTGTTTTCCGGCTAATAAATCGGTAGATGAGGAAGGCAATTATTATTTGCCTTCGGGTACAAAAAGTATAGCCTCTTTTGCGTTTTCGGATATAAAAAATGTAAAAAATATTTATTTGAATAGAGAAATTTCCTCTATTTGTTCATTTGCTTTTAGCTGGCAAAACTCGGTGGAAAAAATTATTGCTGAGAGTGAAATAATCCTTCAAACGATAGAAAGCGGAGCTTTTTCGGGTTGTACTTCACTTATAGAATTTCGTCTGTTTTGCAGGGTTCCTCCGGCTATTTCCGAGGGTGAGTTTGATAACTGTCCTTTTGCATTAAAAATATTTGTACCCGAAAATATGCGCGGCTTATATGAGGCTTTTTGGTCAAATTATAGCGATAAGCTGGCCAACGGACAGCCTTTGTCCAATTTTACCGTTGATTTTAACACTCAAGG
>CAYIZR010000003.1:0-18388 GCA_964367755.1 uncultured Christensenella sp.
ATATAAGGTTATTTATAATATTCTACACCATTTTTGAAAATATTCATAGCAAAATTTCCTTCTACGTTTTGGTAGAGTCCTTTTTGCCATCTTTCGGAGTGGCCCATTTTGCCAAAAACTCTGCCATCGGGGGATACAAGACCTTCTATTCCCCATACCGAGCCATTAGGATTGAACGGAGAAACCATACTAACGTTACCACTTTTGTCTATGTATTGGGTAGCAATTTGGCCGTTTTTTTCTAATAGTTCTAGAGTGTCGGTGGGGCAAATAAGTTTTCCTTCGCCGTGACTTACCGGCACATTAAATACTTCTCCCACGCCAAAGCTATTAAGCCAAGGAGAGGCGTTAGAGGCTATCCTTATCCTGGATATTGTGGAAACGTGCCTAGCTATATTGTTGTAAGTTAGGGTGGCGCTCTGCCTGTTTTGGGTAATGATTTTGCCAAACGGAAGAAGACCAAGTTTAATAAGGGCCTGGAAGCCATTGCAGATACCAAGAATTAGTCCGTCTTGTTTATAAAGGAGGGTTTCTACCCTTTCTTTTAGTAGGGGGTTGCGGAAAGCTGTGGCAATAAATTTGCCGCTGCCGTCAGGCTCATCACCACCCGAAAAACCACCTGGGAAAGCAATTATTTGGGAATTTTTTATAGCGGCAGCCATAGCCTCTATTGATTGGGCAATATCTGAGGGAGTTTGATTTTTTATAATTACCGTTTCTACGTGTGCCCCTGCGCTTAGGAAGGCTTTTTCGGTATCGTATTCGCAATTAGTACCCGGAAATACCGGTATGAATACCCTGGGCTTTGCAGTGTTAATAGCGTTATAGGTATCGGCGGAAATATAGCTTACAGCCTTTGCATTGCCAATTGAAGGCGCTTTGGATGGGAATACACTTTCTAATGTATCGCAAAATGCCTTTTTCAAAGAATACGAGTTAATAGAGACATCCTTAAAAGTGAAGTTCCCTGTGTTGTTAAGTTCTCCTAAATATTCCAATTCTTCCATTTTGTTTTCAAATACAAGGATAATGTCTCCTATTGCGTTTTGGAAGAGGCTACTGTCAAATGAACTTAAATTTATGCCCGCTCCGTTACCTAGTATTGAGCGGCAGAGAGCAACTATTATGTCGCTTTCTACAACCGCCGAGTTAATAACTACACCGCTTTTTATTAAGCTTTCTACAAGCGAATAAAGGGAAAGAAGCTTGTCAAAAACAGGACGGCCGTATTCATCTTTTGGGATACGCAATAAATGTACGTGTCCTGAAGTATTAAAGGCGTTATGGACTATCTTGTCAGCTTTGGCAATGCCCATTCCAAAGGCAATAAGTGTTGGTGGAACGTCGATATTCTCGAAAGTTCCGCTCATACTGTCCTTGCCGCCAATTGCTCCAATATGTAAACCAATTTGGGCATCATAGGCACCCAAAAGTGCTGAAAGAGGTTGCCCCCACCTTTCTGAATCTTTATTTAACCTCTTAAAATATTCTTGCAAAGTTAGATAAATTGTGTCGTATTTTACTCCGCTAGCTACTAGTTTACTAACTGCGCTAACTACCGAATAAATAGAACCAAGATAAGGAGAAGCAATCATTAAATCGGGATAAATTCCGTATGATGAGCAAGTAACAGTTTCGGTATATCCACTGACAGGAACTTTGCTTGCCATAATAGTTGAGGGCGTTAATTGCTTTTTACCTCCGTAGGGCATAAGAACGGTGGCACGGCCTATAGTGCTGTCAAAATTTTCGCCCGCTCCCTTATTTGAACAATTTTTTAGTAGTGATAAGTCTTTTAGTATTGCTTTTTCATAGTTTTCTTCTTCCACATATTTTTTTATATCGGGATTTATTTCTGCAAAGAAGTTAGTTTTTTCTTGTTTAATTATCACATCTTGCTCGGTTGTTACACCGTTTGTATCCAAAAATTCACGCTTGATGTCAACGATGCTTTCCTCCTTATAGAACATCCTTAGGCGCTTTGTATCGGTAATTATTGCAACAGGTGATACTTTTAGATTTTCGTTTTTGGCAAGGGCGGTAAATGTTTCTACATTATTGCTATCAATAACTACAGCCATTCTTTCCTGTGACTCGCTAATAGCAAGCTCGGTGGCATTTAATCCCTCATATTTTTTATTTATTTTGTCTAGATATATATCTAAGCCTTCGCTCAATTCTCCAATAGCTACGCAAACGCCCCCTGCGCCGAAATCGTTGCATCGAAGTATTAGCTTTGAGGCAAGAGGATTCTTAAACAGACGTTGAAGCTTTCTTTCTTCGGGGGGATTACCTTTTTGAACTTCAGCTCCGCAAAGTTCTACCGATGTAGCTGTGTGCGCTTTGGATGAGCCTGTAGCTCCCCCGCAACCGTCCCTTCCGGTATCTCCGCCAAGAAGTAAAACAATATCTCCCTTCTTTGGTCTTTTTCTTATTACGTTTTCCTTTTTTGCGCCCCCAATAACGTAGCCTGTTTCCAACCTTTTTGCTTTATAACCGTCGTTATAAAGTTCGTGAACTATGCCTGTAGCAAGTCCGATTTGGTTGCCGTAGGAAGAAAATCCCGCCAGGGCGGTTTTGGTAAGTACTCGCTGAGGAAGTTTGCCTTTTAGTGTTTTTGAAATATCCTCAAGAGGATTGCCGGCTCCGGTTATTCGCATAGCTTGATAAACGTACGCTCTGCCGCTAAGAGGGTCTCTAATTGCTCCGCCAAGACAAGTGGCGGCTCCGCCGAAAGGCTCTATTTCGGTAGGGTGATTATGCGTTTCGTTCTTAAACATTATAAGCCATTCTTCTTCCACTCCATCGTTATCTACCATAACAGAAACAGAACACGCGTTTATTTCTTCGCTTGCGTCCAAATTTTGCAAATACCCTTTAAGAGAAAGTTCTTTTGCGGCAATGGTAGCTATGCTCATTAGGCAAGGATATTTGTCGCTGCGGTCTTTATAGAGCTTATCGAAAGCCTTAGAGTACGCAAAAAAAGCCTTTTCTATATTAGGGTCGGAGGAAAATATTTTTACATCGCTAAGCTTAGTTAAAAAGGTGGTGTGGCGACAATGGTCGCTCCAATAGGTATCAATAACTTTTAATTCGGTATGGGTAGGCTTTCTATTCTCGCCAATAAAATAATCTTGAACGAAAGAAAGGTCCTCAAAAGTCATAGCAAAGCCAAAATCGTCATAAAACTTTTGAAGAGTTTTTTTGCTCATACCGATAAAATTGACTTCTTGACGCATATTTTCGGGAGTGGTGTTGCACAAAACAAGGGTGGACGGGAGAGTCATTTCTCCTTCCTTGCTATCAACTGGGTTGATTAAAAAGCGTTTTATTCTTTCAAAGCTTTCTTCATCAACTCCACCTATTACGTAAACGGTGGCGCACTTAATAAGAGGTCTAATTCCTCCGGTAAGCAACTGAACGCATTGTGATGCGCTATCCGCTCTTTGGTCGTATTGTCCGCTTAGATATTCAACAATTAGTACATTTTCGCCATCATTTATTTCTAAGGTGTCAAAAGTTGTGTCAACTGTTGGCTCGGAAAAAATTGAAGCTTTGCTTATTTCGAAAAACTCTTCTTGGAGATTTTCTATATCGTATCTTAGTATTTTTCGGAATAGTTTTGGTGTTATTGAGAGAGTTTCTACAATATCGCCCAAAACCTTTTTTGCTCCGCTGTCGTACGCTTCCAGTTTTTCTACATAAATTCTTTTTACCATTATTTTTTACCTCACAATTTTATGCCAATATCAGTGCGGTAACGAGCGCCGCAAAATTCAATTTTGTCTATTTCCTTGTATACTTTTTCTCTAGCTTTGCTAATATTTTTTCCTAATGCGGTCAGGCAAAAAACTCTTCCGCCGTTGGTTACAAGCAAGTTATCTTTATTAGCCGTTCCGCAGTGAAAAAGTGTCACGTCATTAGAAAGCGTATTTATATTTATTGGATAACCTTTTATTACGTTGTCCGGGTATCCACCGCTGGCGACTACTACGCTAAGAGAACTACCACTATGCCAACTAATTTCTGTGTTGGCTAATTTTTCTTCAATTACGGCTTGGCAAATTTCATAAAAATCGCTAATAAGTAAGGGTAAAATAACTTGCGTTTCGGGATCGCCAAATCTAGCATTGTATTCTATTACTTTAACACCATCTGCACACGCCATAAGCCCAAAATACAAAACGCCCTTAAAACTGCGGTTTTCTTTGTTAAGCCCTTCTATTGTGGGATAAACAATTTTTTCCAAAACTTCTTTTTCTATGTCTTTAGTATAAGTGGGAGTGGGGGCAAAAGCTCCCATTCCACCCGTGTTTTTGCCTTCGTCATTATCGTAGGCTCTTTTATGGTCTTGACTAGCAGGCATACATTTTACCGATTTACCGTCGGTAAAAACAAGCAAAGTTATTTCTTTTCCTGTCAAAAACTCCTCAAAAACAACCTCACTACCCGCATTGCCAAAAACTTTATCTATCATAATTTCTTTCAATGCTTTGCTGGCTTGTTCTTTATTTATACAAATTATTACCCCTTTACCCAAGGCAAGTCCATCTGCCTTAATTACAACAGGGTAGGAGGTTTTGTCTAGATATTCTTCAGCTGGTTGATATGAAGAAAATACTTGATGTTTTGCCGTTGGTATATCGTGCCGAAGCATAAACTTTTTGGAAAAAGCTTTGCTACTTTCAATAATTGCCGCTTCTTTTGTGGGGCCGAAAGCGTTGATATTGTTTTTTTCAAGCATATTAACTAGCCCTAAAGATAGCGGATCGTCGGGCGCGACAAAAACTAAATCAGGCTGTATTTTTAGTGCAAAGTCAACTATTTTTTGGCAGTCAGTGGCTTTTATGTCCACGCACTCGGCAATTTGGGCAATGCCTGCGTTACCTGGGACGCAATAAATTTTGCCAACTTGCTTACTTTTTTTGAAAGCATGGCATATTGCGTGTTCTCTACCGCCGCCGCCTATTACCAAAACTGTTTTTTTCATAATATACCCCGATTAGTGCTTAAAATGTCTGACACTAGTAAATGCCATTGCTATGCCGTGTCTGTTGCAAGCATCAATACTTTCTATGTCTCTTACCGAGCCGCCTGGCTGAATAATAGCAGTAATGCCTGCCTTTGCCGCGGCTTCCACGCAGTCGTCAAAGGGGAAGAAAGCATCACTTGCCAAAACAGCTCCCTTTGTGCTGCCTATGCTGTGGGAAACACTTTGCTCGGTCGCCCAAATCCTGTTGGTTTGACCAACGCCTATTCCCATAGTTGTTTGTCCCTTGGCAATTACTATTGCATTAGATTTACAATGCTTAACTACCTTCATTGCAAATTTCATAGAAGCTATTTGTTCGTCATCGGGGGCATTTAGGGTAACTATATTTAGTGTTTCGGAATCCGAAATGTCACTATTTTGCATAATAAGTCCACCATAGCATTTTTTGAAGTCCATAGTGCCTTTCTCGTTTGGCTTATCCAAATCCTTAAGGACTAGAACACGTAAATTAGCTTTGGTTTTTAGTATTTTTATAGCTTCTTCACTAAAAGATGGGGCTATAACAATTTCTAAAAATATTTTTACAATTTCCTTTGCGGTTTCTGCGCAAATCTCTCTATTGGATGCGACAATGCCGCCATAAATAGAAACAGGGTCATTGTTGTATGCGTTAACGTAGGCCTCAAAAATGTTATTTGCCGAAGAGACACCGCAAGGATTGGCATGCTTTACCGCAACAATGGTTGGTAAAGAAAATTCTTTAAGTAGTTCTATTGCGCCGTTTGTGTCGTTTATATTGTTATAGGATAACTGTTTACCGTTTAGCTGAGTTGCCATAAGTAAGCTGTTTTTTATGGGTAGAACTTCACTATAGGAAGCCGCCATTTGGTGGGGGTTTTCTCCGTAGCGCATTTGCTCAATTTTTTCGTAAGCAAGTGTAAGGTTGTCGGGAAAATCAATGCCAAGCTGTTTTCTTAAGTAAGTTGATATCATTGTGTCGTAAACGGCGGTATGTTGATATACCTTATACATAAGATACTTTCTGGTATCCAGACAAACATCTCCTTTTTCCAATTCTTCAAATACCTTAGGGTAATCATTGGGGTCGACAATAACAATTACATCCTGAAAGTTTTTGGCGGCGCTTCTTAGCATAGTTGGCCCGCCTATATCAATATTTTCTACCGCTTCTTGAAACTCTATATTTTCCTTCATAATTGTTTGCTTAAAGGGATAGAGGTTGACAATAACTACATCTATGGTGTTTATTTGTAGCTTGTTTAGCTGTTCCATATGCTTTTCGTTATTTCTCATTGCCAAAAGTCCTGCGTGAACTGCCGGGTGAAGGGTCTTAACTCGTCCGTCAAGGCATTCAGGAAAATTAGTTATTTCGCTAATATTAAGTACTTTTATCCCTGCATTTTTGATAGCGGAGTAGGTGCCACCTGTAGAAATAATTTCATAACCTAAATTATCCAGTTTTTTGCAGATGTTTTCAATATTCGTCTTGTCAGAAACGCTTACTAAGGCTCTTTTTCTCATTTTTTCTCCTTTATAATATCATTTATTACTATTTTTACCGCCCGAGGAAGGAGGCTATGCTCTAGTTCTAAAACTCTTTTTTGTAAGGTTTGGGGAGTATCTTCGGCAAAGACAGGCACGGTTTCTTGCAAAATTATTTTGCCTGTGTCCGTTCCTTCGTCCACAAAGTGAACGGTTGCCCCTGAAGCTTTTTCTTTACTGTTTATAACCGCCTCGTGAACCTTCATTCCGTAAAAACCGTTGCCGCAATATTTAGGAATCAAAGACGGATGTATGTTAATTATTCTGTTTTTGTAGATGTTTACAAAGTTTTTGGTCAAAATCTTGAGATAGCCTGCTAGCACAATCAAATCAATATTATAAAATTCTAAAGTTCCTGCCAAAATCTCGTACATAAACTCTGCCGATGCAAAGTCTGCTTTTTGGAAAACAACGCTGGGAATGTTGTTTAATTTTGCGCGCTCTATGGCATATATGTCAGGTTTGCTAGCAACAACTAAAGCTATTTTTGCATTAAGCTCTTTTTTTTCTATCGCATCTATTAGACTTTGCAAGTCAGAGCCTGAGCCCGATACAAATACCGCTAGATTAAGCATTGCTATCCTCAATAAGGCTCACGCCATTTCCCTTGATTACTTTGCCAATAATATAGGCGGTTTCATTAATGCTATTAAGGTAAGAAGTAACTTTTTTTGCTATTGATTTGTCTACACAAAGCACCATACCTATGCCCATATTAAATGTATTGCACATTTTTTTGTAGGATATCTCAGCTTTCTTTTGCAAGGCTACAAAAAGCGGGGGAAGAGGGTAGCTATCTTTGTAAATTTCCGCGCCCAAGCCCTTAGGAATGATGCGGGGAACGTTCTCGACAAAGCCCCCTCCTGTTATATGGGCAATGCCCTTAACAGGGAATTTATTTATCACATCCAAAATAGTTTTTACATAAATCTTGGTGGGTTTTAACAAAGCCTCGGCTATTGTGCAACCTAGTGTGTCGTCATATTGTAATAATTCTTTCTTTACAGGCGGAAAGAGTTTTCTTATTAAAGAGTAGCCATTGCTATGGGCTCCACTCGACGCTATACCAATTAGCGCGTCGCCAGATTCTATATTGCTACCGTTAATAATTTTATCTTTTTTGGCAATGCCGCAAGAAAATCCTGCGATGTCGTATTCTCCTTCGGTATAAAAACCTGGCATTTCTGCGGTTTCTCCACCGATTAGAGCACAGCCTGCTATTTTGCACCCTTCGGCAACGCCTTTAACGATTTGTGCAACCTTTTCGGGTATTAGCTTTGGTATAGCTATGTAATCTAAAAAAATCAAAGGACGGGCGCCTTGGCAAACTATATCGTTGACACACATAGCTACGGCATCAATGCCAATTGTGTCGTGCTTGTCTAAGGTAAAAGCGTATTTTAATTTTGTGCCAACACCGTCGGTACCGGCAACCAATACATCGCCATTAGGGTTGTCGTCTAAGGCATAAAAACCGCCGAAGCTGCCTAAGTCACCTACCACGTTTTTATCGTAAGTGCTTTTTACATATTCTTTCATCATTTTTACGGCGGTGTAACCTGCTTCTACGTCTACTCCTGCCGATTTGTAATCAATTGACATATTATCCCCCTATTGTTCGAAAACGTGTTTTCCGCAAGTATATCCTTCAGCGTTTACCGCATAATTGCCGTCGAAACAGCCAGTGCAAAATTGTCCGCCGCCGCATGCATTTTTCAGCATATCTAAGGGGATATAATGTAAGCTGTCCGCTCCTATTATTTTGCAAATTTCTTCTTCGCTGCGGTAAGCTCCGATTAGTTGTTCTTTTGTATCCATATCTACACCAAAATAGCAAGGACATTTGACAATTGGGCTAGCTATAAGCATATGAACTTCGGTAGCTCCATTTCTGCGGAGTAAGGAAATAATTTTTTTACTGGTAGTGCCTCTTACAATACTGTCGTCAATTAGAATAAGTCTTTTACCTTTTATATTGTTACGGAAGGCGTTAAGCTTAATTTTTACGCTGGTTTCCCTTTGCGATTGTACAGGTTGAATAAAAGTTCTGCCAATATAACGGTTTTTGCTGAGGGCGTCAACGTAAGGTAATTTTGATACCTCGGAATAGCCTCTGGCGCTAACCAAAGCCGAGTCGGGTACACCTGCAACGATGTCAGCATCAATGGGGAAGAGGTTAGCTAGCATTTTTCCGCATTCGTAGCGGCTGTTATATACGCTTATGTCGTCTAAGACAGAATCCGATCGAGCTAAGTATACATATTCAAAAATGCACGGCTTCTTTTCTGCTTTTGCAAAGCTTTTGGAAAAGATTTTGCCGTCTGTACCGACAGAAACGATTTCGCCAGGGTTAATATCCCTAATTATACGGGCATCTAAAGCGTCCAATGCGCAGGACTCGCTGGCAAAAATTATATCGCCGTCCTTTTCTCCCATAATAAGGGGTTTTAGTCCTTTGCTGTCACGCACCGCAAAAAGGCGGTTTCCTGCCAATATTACTTGAGCGAAAGCGCCTATAAAAAGCTTGCTAGCCTGGAAAATGCCTTCTTCTACACTGTCAACAGACAAGTCATTCATTAAAGCAGCGGCAACTTCACTGTCAATAGAGGATTGAAATATATGTCCCCTTTCTATCATATCTTTTTTTATTTGCGAGGCGTTAACAAGGTTTCCGTTATGAGCCACAGCCATTCTTCCGTATCTGCCATAAAAAACCACTGGCTGGGCGTTTACAACGTTGCTAGAACCTGTTGTAGAGTAACGCACGTGGCCTATGGCAACATTTGTTTCGGGTAGCTTAGAAAGACACTCATCGTCAAAGACTTCGCTTACCAAACCCATATTTTTGTAATAGGCAACTTGATTATCGCCATATGCGGTAGCTATTCCGGCGCTTTCTTGTCCTCTGTGTTGAAGAGCAAAAAGCCCCAAATAGACATCTCTTGCCAAATCCTTCTTTTTTGTGGAAATTATGCCGATAATGCCACACTCTTCGTGTACGCCGAAATCCTTTTCGGGTATTAAAAGATCATTCATATTCCTCCCTTTTTGGCTTTATAAGCTCTTGATTCCCATAAGTCTTTTCATTACTTCCTGATAGGCGTCTTCAACACCTCCCAAATCTCTGCGGAAACGATCTTTATCGAGTTTTTCTTGAGTTCTTGTATCCCAAAACCTGCAAGTATCGGGAGATATTTCATCAGCAAGTATTATTTGACCCTTATAGCGACCAAACTCTAACTTAAAATCTATCAAATCTATATTGATTTCCTTAAAATAAGCGCCCATAATATCATTTATTTTGAGAGCCATTTCTTTAATTATGGCAATTTCTTCTACTGTGCAAAGTTCCATAGCTAAGGCGTGATAATCATTTATCATAGGGTCGCCAAGTTCGTCGTTTTTGTAAGAAAACTCCAATATAGGCATAGGCATTTTTGTGCCTTCAGGGATACCCAAACGCTTACTTAGGGAGCCTGCGGCAATGTTTCTGACAATTACTTCTAGGGGCACTATTTCTACTTTTTTCACCAAAGTTTCGGTGTCTGATACTTCCTTAACTAGGTGAGTAGGGATGCCTTTTGTTTCCAAGTACTTAAACATTTGGTTGCTGCATTTGTTATTAACGATGCCTTTGCCGGCTATTTGTCCTTTCTTTAGTCCATTAAAAGCTGTTGCATCGTCTTTATAACTGACCAAAACGATGTCAGGGTCAGTTGTTAGATATACTTTTTTTGCTTTGCCTTCATATAATTGAGTGGTTTTTTGTATGTTTGTCATATTTTCTCCTTACTTAAAATAGTCCATAATGGTTGAGTCTGCGTCTAAGGTTGCATTTTTAATTTTTTGTTTGTATAGATATAATTTTTCTTGTAAACATTTTTCGGATAGCGCCAGTATTTGAACTGCCAAAATCGCCGCATTTTCTGCGCCGTTAATAGCCACAGTCGCTACAGGTACTCCGCCAGGCATTTGTACGGTGGAAAGTAAACTATCCAAACCGTCTAATGTAGAGCTAATTATAGGTACTCCTATAACTGGTAAAATTGTATGTCCGGCTATGACTCCTGCCAAGTGCGCCGCCTTGCCTGCCGCACAAATAATTACGCCGAAACCTTCGTCAACGGCGTTTTTTGCAAAATCGGCGGCTTGTTCGGGCGTGCGGTGCGCCGAAAGCACTCTTACAACACAGTCCACTCCAAATTCCTTAAGTGTCAAGTGAGTTTTTTTGAGTATCTCGGCATCGCTTTTGCTTCCCATAACGATAACTATTTTTTTCATTCTCAGTATTCTCCTTATAAAAACTTAATTAAAAAAACACAGCAAAAAACTGTGTTTTTGGTTGTTATTTTTGAGTAATTCGCGTTATTCCGTTAGATTTACCCGCCATGCGCATTTTGTTTTTTCCACCTCTTAAATCTTTGATAATTTAATTGTAGCAAATACAAAAATTGAATGCAAACAAAAAGAGCGCCTATTTGTAAAGTAAAAAAAAATATTTTATCGCCCCTCTTTGTAGTCAGGTTTCATTAACAAAACCATAACTGCTTTTTGGGCGTGAAGACGGTTTTCTGCTTCGTCAAAAATCTCTACGGCGTGCTTTTCCATTATTGAAGAAGTGATTTCTTCCCCCCTGTGAGCAGGCAGGCAGTGCAGTACAATAGCATCCTTTTTTGCGTGCTTCATAAGCTCGTCATTTATTTGAAAATCAGCAAAAGCAAGTTTTCTTATGGCGGCTTCTTCCTCCTGTCCCATACTTGCCCAAACGTCGGTGTAAACAACGTCGCTATCTTTAATAGCACTGATTATATCGTCGGTTACTGTAAGTTTGCCTTGGGCATATCCCCACTCCACTGTTTTTTGGTCGGGCATATAGTCTTTAGGACAGGCGATACTGACATTCATATTTAGCTTAATACAGCCTACTATCAAAGAGTTTGCCATATTATTGCCATCTCCAATAAAACAGATTTTTAGGTCCTTAAAACTATGCTTATATTCTCTAATGGTCATAAGGTCGGCAAGGACTTGGCAAGGATGACAGTAGTCGGTAAGTCCGTTAATAATAGGGATTGTGCCGTATTCGGCAAGGTCTTCTACGTCGCTTTGCTTAAAGGTCCTTATCATTATGCCATCAACGTAACGGCTTAGTACCCTAACGGTGTCTCTAATGGGTTCTCCTCTGCCTAGCTGAATGTCGGTTGTGCTAAGAAATAATGCTTGACCGCCTAACTGATTCATACCAACTTCAAAGCTAACACGGGTACGAGTGGATGCCTTGCTAAAAATCATAGCCAAAGTTTTGCCGCTAAGTATACGGTGTTCTATCCCGTGTTTATTCTCAAACTTTAATTGGTCGGCTAGATTAAGAATATTAAGAATTTCTTGCGTTGTCAAATCTGACAATTTTAATAAATGTTTCATGTATCACCCCTGAAAAATCATTGTGCCTATTCCTTCGTCTGAGAGCGTTTCTATCAAAATGCTGTGAGGCATACCGCCGTCAATTACGAAAGCTTTGTTGACGCCTAGCCTTATCGCTTCTACGTAACAAGTAATTTTGCTTACCATATTGCCACTAATTAGTCCTTCTTTTATAAGTCGTGGTGTTTCGCTCACATTAAAATAAGGAAGTAAAGAATTTTCATCATTGCTATCTTGCAAAATACCACGAACAGAAGTTAGCGCAATTAGGCTTGCGGCGTGAAGGTCTCCTGCTATTCTAGCGGCAACCGCATCAAAATTTAGTCCAATTAGCGAGCCGTCTTGTTTGCAAGCGGTAGAGTGGATTACCGTTACAAAGTGAGAAGCAATTAAATCAGTAATTATTTTTGTGTTTACTTTTTCTATTTGGCCTTGACTGTTTAATTCTATCATTCTTCCGTCAACGGCGCTTATTCCGATAGCTTTTGAGCCGAAGGCCTCTAGACTGTGGACTATCTCTTTATTGGTTTTTACTATATCGCTCAATTTTTCTTTATTATCGCCACAATAGTCGCAAGTAGCTTCACAGCCGTGTACAAGAACTATTTTTACTCCAATTTGACTAAGGAGTACTATATCGCGCATAAGAGCTTCCTTCACATTTGGAAGGTTAACGGCGCTTTGCTGATAGCTGATAACTATTATTTTTTCGTTATATTTTTGGATATAAGGTAGCGCCTGGGAAAGAATTTCGGCTTTTTCGGCAATTGTAATTTTAGTCATTTTCTCCTCCTTGAGCTAAATAGTCTTTTATTAAGGCAATCTGCTCTTTTACGCAGTCTTCGGAAACAGACCCGAAAGAAGTCCTGCTACTTACGCAATTTTGTAGGGAAATAGCCGAAAATACGTCATTTGTGAAAACTTCGGAAAAACTATTAAGCTCGCTTAAACTAAGTTCATTTAAGGTTTTGTCATTTTCTATGCAATAAGCAACTAATTTTCCGGCAATCTTGTATGCAGAACGGAAGGGCATACCTTTTTTGGTAAGATAATCAGCGCAATCTGTGGCGTTCATAAAGCCTTTTTCGGCGGCTTTTTCCATTATGGTAACATTAAACTTTGCAGTAGATAGCATTTTATTAAAAATAGGCAGGCATTGCAATACTGTATTAAAGCTGTCAAACAAACTAACTTTGTCCTCTTGCATATCCTTATTATAAGCTAAGGGTAAGGATTTCATAACGGTGAGCAAGGCAAAAAGGTTGCCATAAGCCCGGCCTGTTTTGCCCCGAACAAGTTCTGCTATATCGGGATTCTTTTTTTGAGGCATAATACTGCTTCCCGTTGAATAAGCGTCGTCAAGTTCTACAAACTTAAATTCGGTACTGCACCAAAGTATTATTTCCTCGCTAATACGTGATAAGTGCATCATAATTAAAGCAATATCGTTAGCTGCTTCTATGGCAAAATCTCTGTCTGATACTCCGTCCATACTATTTGCGGTAACTCCGCCCATATTGAGGTATTTTGCCACGGCAAACCTGTCTATAGGGTAAGTAGTACCCGCTAGCGCGCAACTACCTAAGGGAGAAACATTGAGCCTTTTGTAACAATCTTTTAACCTCTCGATATCTCTTACAAACATATTGGCATAGGCCATAAAATAATGACCCAAAGTAGTAGGTTGCGCCCTTTGTAAATGGGTATAGCAAGGCATTATGGAAGAAATATGTTTTGTAGATAAATCAACAAAAGTATTTAGAAGGCATTGTAATTCCTTAATAACTTCTTTTACTTTTTTTCGGGAATATAATCTAACATCTAAAGCAACTTGGTCATTACGGCTACGGGCAGTATGTAGTCTTTTGCCTGCTTCGCCCAGTCTGTTGGTTAGTACAGTTTCTACAAACATATGAATGTCTTCGGCATTAGGGTCGATAGCAAGCTTGCCTGATATAAGGTCATCTAGTATACTAACTAAGCCTTCTACTATTTTTTCGCTGTCTTCTAAGGTAATTATACCTTGCAAGCCTAGCATTTTTGCGTGAGCAATACTACCTTCAATGTCTTCGCGGAACATAGCTCCGTCGATATCTATGGAAGAATTAAAATCGTTAGTGTCCTTGCTCAAAGTTTTGCTAAAGCGCGCCGCCCATTGGTTTTCCATAATTTACTCCGTTATTTACCTAGATTTTGCTCCATAAGAGCTTTTACCTTTAAGGGTAGTCCGAACAAGTTGATAAAGCCCTCGCTGTCGCTTTGGGTATATACATTGTCCTCGTCAAATGTTGCTATTTCTTCATTATATAATGAATAAGGAGAAGTTACTCCAGCGTTGATTATATTGCCTTTGTATAGCTTAAGTTTAACCGTACCGGTAACTGTTTCTTGAGTTTTGTCAACAAAAGCTGATAAAGCTTCGCGAAGGGGAGTGAACCACTTTCCGAAATAAACCAGCTCGGAAAATTGGTGAGCAACTAATTGTTTGTAGTGCTGTGTATCACGGTCAAGACAAATTGTTTCTAAAATGTCGTGAGCTTTATAAAGGATTGTTCCGCCGGGTGTTTCGTAAACTCCACGTGATTTCATACCCACAAGACGGTTTTCTACAATATCAGATAAACCGATGCCGTTATTGCCGCCAAGTTCGTTTAGGGCGGAAACCATATCAACACCGTTTAATTTTTTGCCGTTAAGGGTAGTAGGAACGCCCTTTTCAAAGTCGATAGTGATATATGTTGCTTTGTCTGGCGCCTTAAAAGGAGATACTCCCATTTCCAAAAAGCTTTCTTTGTCATAATCAGGCTCATTGGCAGGGTCTTCCAAATCCAAACCTTCGTGCGATAAGTGCCACAAGTTTTTGTCCTTAGAATAGTTGGTCTCTCTGTTTATTTTCAAAGGAATATTATGCTCTTCGGCATAAGCTATCTCTTCTTCACGTGACTTTATTGTCCATTCTCTCCAAGGAGCGATTATCTTTAGCTGGGGAGCGAATGCCTTTATGGTTAGTTCAAAACGAACCTGGTCGTTTCCCTTGCCAGTGCAACCGTGGCAGATAGCGTCGGCGCCTTCCTTTAGGGCGATGTCCACTATGCCTTTGGCAATAATAGGACGGGCAAAAGCCGTTCCTAATAGATATTCGTTTTCGTACTTTGCGCCCGCTTTAAGGGTAGGATATACGTAATCGTTAATAAATTCTTCTTTTAGATCAAGAATATAAAGTTTGCTTGCCCCTGTCTTTATGGCTTTTTCTTCCAAACCATCAAGCTCAGTGCCTTGTCCTACGTCACCGCTTACGGCGATAACCTCGGGATTATCATAATTTTCTTTAAGCCAAGGTATAATTATAGAGGTATCAAGGCCTCCCGAATATGCTAGTACGATTTTTTTGATTCCTTTTTTCATTTTTTTGCCTCCGAAATGAATAATATAACCATAATAACACCTGTTTTTTTGCTCGTCAAGTAATTTTTGCATAAATATTCATATAATTTGTATAAAATATTGAATATATGCATAATATATTGCATAAACAGCAAAATATGCAAAAATAGTTTATTAAAATGCAGAATAATCCTTCAGTTAGGTAATCGATGCGTAACTGCTTGCATAATATTCTGGTTTGTTTTATAATAATAAATAATTATGTGGGAAAAACTGAAAAAAATTAAACCTAGTTCTTGGCAAATAATAGCTTTAGGATATGCAACAGTAATACTTATAGGAAGTTTGCTATTGTCTACGCCTATTGCTTCCAAGGAAAGAATATGGACATCATATATAGATGCCATATTTACCGCTACTTCGGCGACTTGCGTTACTGGACTTGTTGTTTTTGATACTTTTACCTATTGGTCGCTTTTTGGTCAAATAATTATTTTGTGTCTAATACAAATAGGCGGACTTGGTTTTATGACCTTGATAAGTTTAATTGCTATAATGACTAAAAGACAAATTGGGATTTATGAAAGAACTATTTTGGTAAAATCGGCAGGAACTATGCGCTTTGCAGGAATAGTAAAACTAATAAAAAAAATTATTATAGGGACTTTATGTTTTGAGGCGCTTGGGACAATTTTGCTTTCAATTGCTTTTATCCCCCAAATGGGATTTTTTAACGGATTATATTTTGCATTATTCCATGCAATTTCTGCATTTTGTAACGCAGGTTTTGACCTTATGGGAATTTCCGGCGCGTTTTCTTCGCTGTCAGGGTATATAAACAATCCACTTGTAAATATTACTGTAATTATGCTAATAATTATGGGTGGTATCGGGTTTATTGTATGGGGCGATATATGGGATTGCCGTTTTAAGAGTAAGCATTTTCAATGGCATACAAAGATAGTTCTTGTCACAACGGCAGGTCTTATAGTTGTATCCACTGCATTGTATATGCTTTTTGAAAGGAACAACGTATATAAGGATATGAACTTTGGCTCTTCTTTGCTTGCAGGGCTTTTTCAGGCAGTAACGCCAAGAACAGCGGGCTTTAGTACGGTGGATATAAACAGCTTAAGCGATAGTAGTATACTTCTTACGATGCTTCTTATGTTTGTAGGAGGTAGCTCAGGCTCTACCGCAGGCGGTATAAAAATAACTACTTTTGTGGTAATACTGTTTGGACTAAAAACTATTGTCAAACCAAACAGTAGTATAACTATAGGTAAGAAAAAACTAGAAGAGGGAGTTTTGCGCCAAGCCTTAGCGATATTCTCTTCATATATGCTTGCAATTTTCTTCTGCGCGCTAATTATTTGCGCTATAGAACCTTTTTCTTTGAAGATGATTGTGTTTGAAACTATTTCGGCGTTAGGCACCGTTGGTTTGTCATTTGGGATTACACCACAGCTTAGCGGAGTTTCTAAACTAATAATAGGATTGTTGATGTATGCAGGAAGGGTAGGTATTTTGACAATAGTACTTGCCTTTGTCCAAAAACGCAGTAATCCGCCAATACAGAAACCCACAGGGGAACTGTTAATAGGCTAAAAAATTAAGGAGAACTATTTATGAAATCAATTTTAATTATAGGAATGGGAAAATTTGGAACTTTGCTGGGTTCTAAACTTATGGAGCTTAATAACGAGGTAATGATAGTTGACAAGGAAGAGTCGGTAATAAATGAGCTTGCTCCATTATATACCAATGCCCTTATCGGCAACTGTACTCACGAAGGAGTTCTAAAAAGTTTGGGAATAAATAATTTTGATATTTGTTTCGTTACTATTGGCGGAGATTTTCAAGCTAGTTTGGAAGTTACTTCACAGCTAAAGGAACAGGGAGCAAAGCACGTAATTTCCAAAGCTGAAAGAGATATTCAAGCTAAGTTTTTGTTAAGAAACGGAGCTGACGAAATTGTTTATCCTGAAAGAGATGTTGCCCTTAAGCTTGCAATTCGTTGCAACGCAAGTAATATATTTGAATTTATAGAATTGTCCGACAAATATGCGCTGTTTGAAATTGCAGTGCCAACTAAGTGGATTAAGAAGTCACTAAGGGAAATAGATATAAGAAACAAATATAAGGTAAACGTAATAGCCTTTAAGCAGGGCGGGGTAATAACTCCTGTAACCGATCCAGATTATCCGCTAAGCGCCGAAGACCACTTGATTATTATGGGCGAGCAAAACGATGTTTTCCGCATTAACAAATAATACTATTAAGTATATTAGTTATAAAAAAGCTCCTAATTAAAGGAGCTTTTTTGATTTAGTTAGTACAAAGTTCTTTGTTGTAATCAATTATTTTTTTATTGATTTTATTGTTGAAATCGCCGTTGTTGCAGGTGGCATAGTCTACCCAAATACAAGGCATAGCCTTTATCCAAACGTCAAAATTTTTATGTTCCACAAAAATAGGGTTAAAAGTATTTGCCATATTTATTAAAGAGCGTCCTTTTAAGGCAAATAATAGATGTTTAATACTTTTTGTGCTTAAACACAAATTGGCCTGATTTACTCGAAACAAATGCTTAGTAATATCTTTATAATAAACTGCCATTTCAATAACTTCTTTATCCATTTTGGCAAAGGCGTCGTTAATATCCGAAGTTTGTAGCCATTTTGCTTTTTCATATCCGTCGGCATAAAAGTAATGGGGGATACTTTCATTTTCTTTTCTTTGCCATCCATACATAACAACTCCGCTGCTTTTGCCGTTATTTGTGACGTCTTTGTATGTTAAATCGGTAAGATATATTCCTTTTTCTTTGTCGTAGTCGTCAATAAGATTAAGTTTTTTTGCAACATATGGCGTGTCGGTAAGTCCTGCGGTGTCAAAGTGGCCGGCATCTCTTGTTTTATAATAAATGTAATCAAGGATAGTCTTTTCTTTATAAGTTACGCTTTTCAGAAAATCGATAAGATAAGGTTGACCTTTGTCGCGGTATTTCCAATTATAAAAACG
>CAYIZR010000004.1:0-17690 GCA_964367755.1 uncultured Christensenella sp.
ATTTATTTGACCGCTCAAAAATTTGTAACTGGCCTTGTTGGCAATCAGCCTTGCGCTAATTGGCATTATATCGGCAATTACCGATAAGTTATTTTCTTTAAGTGTAGTGCCTGTTTCCACAATATCGACGATTACGTCTGTCATACCCAATAGGGGAGCAAGCTCTATGCTACCGTTAAGCTTAATTATTTCTATTTCCCGGTTAAGGCTGTTGTAGTAGTCTTTGGCGATGTTTACAAATTTTGTTGCAACCCGAAGTGGCCTTGACATATCCTCGCAAAAACCGTTGGGCGCGGCAACGCAAACTCTGCATTTGCCCATTTCTAAATCCAAAAGTTCGTATACATCGGGGCGGCTTTCTAAAAGTATGTCTTTGCCCACAACGCCTATATCAGCAACGCCATATTCAACGTATATGGCAACGTCACTGGGCTTAACCATAAAATACCGTATGCCTACTTTGCTGTCGGTAAATACTAGTTTTCTGCTGTCCTCTTCTATTTCTTTGATATATCCAAGTTTTATAAGAAGTTTGCAAGTTTTGTCGGCGAGTCTGCCTTTGGGTAAAGCTATATTATACATAATCTTCCTCCGTAAAACCGTTTGTTAAATCTATTACTTTACCGAAGTTATCATAAGAAGGCGCGCCTCTTAGAGCGGTTACTTTAAGGCCTTTTGCCCTTTGCTTTTCGATAGCGTCGCGAAGAACGTTTGTGTTGGTAGAAGCGTCATAAACTACTGCTACTGCTTCATTTTTGTCCTTTTGCAAGGGGAAATATCTAGATAATTCGTCAATGGAAAGGGCAAAGCCCATTGCGTTAATGTTTCTGCCGAATTTATAAAGCAGCGGATCGTATCTACCTCCTGAAAGCACCATAAAAGGTAGGTTCTTTATATAGCCTTGAAAAATTAGGTTGTTATAATAATTAGTATCGTTGACTATAGAAATATCCAAGCGGAGCTTTTTGAGATAGTTCGAAGTAGCAAAATTATTGCACAATCTAACTAAGTCGTCAACGGCGCATATAAGCGTATCATTTTTTGCAATTTTCTTCCAAAAGTCAATAGCCTCAGTCAGTGAATTGGGGCAAGCAAGAACGTCTTTTAGTAAAGAAATATTTTGTTTGCTAATGCTATATGAGGCAGCTGTTTTTTCTAAGTCGTGCGAGTTTTTGCCCACTATGCAAGCAAGCAGATTTTCTTTTTCGGTGTCCGAAGTAATGTTAATTAGTTCAAACAAGCCAGCGATTAGCCCCATGTGTGACAAATCCAAAACAAAATCTTCAGAAATAACCTCCAAGCTCTTTAATGCGAGGGTGACTATTTCTAAAGTTTGATAATCGTCAATTTCTCCCATAAACTCCAACCCCATTTGCTGGAACTCTTTGTATTCCTTACTGTGTTTGGCATAGCGGTAAACACTTTCGTTGTAATACAACTTTTCGCTTATGCCTTCTTTAGCGCGGGAATTTTTTGCAATGGAGAGGGTAATATCGGGTTTAAGTGCCATAAGTCTGCCCGATTTGTCAGAGAAAGCTATTATTTGTTCGGATTTTAGAAAGCTTTTATTATCCATATAAAAGGAGTATTCTTCAAACTTACTCATTTTATATTGGGCATAACCGTAGCTTTCGAAAAGTTTGCGTAGTTTTAGACCGACAATTTCATCCTTTTTTAGTCCTTTTAGCTCTAAATTCATAATTTCACCAAATACCTTATTATAGATTATGATTATAATAACACACTTTAGTGCTTTAGTCAACTGATTTGATAAAGTATTATTAAAAATATTTTAAGAAAAAAAAATTCTTTTCCATTTATTATTGACTATTCGATTTTTTATATATATCATTAATGTATTAATGCTTTTCGAGGTGTATATGGCTATAAAAACGGCGTTGTACGATACACATTTACAGTATGGTGGCAAAATAGTTGATTTTGTCGGATACGAGTTACCTATTCAATACGAAAAAGGAATACTTCACGAACACGAAACCGTCCGAACTAAGGTAGGTTTGTTTGACGTTTCTCATATGGGAGAAATTATGATTGAGGGTCCGAATGCCGAAAAAGCTGTAAGGACACTAGTTACAAATAAGGTTTCCACCATGCTAAACGGTCAATGCCGCTATGCTTTGATGTGCTATGATAGCGGAGGAGTCGTCGATGATTTGCTTATTTATAAGTTTGACAGTGAGCGGTATATGCTAGTGGTTAACGCCTCCAACATAGAAAAAGACTTTGCTCATATGCAAAGTAATTTAATTAGTGGCGCTACTATCAAGAATATATCTGATAAAGTTTCGCAAATAGCAATTCAAGGCAGACTTGCAGAAAAGGTATTGTCTAAGTTAACAGATATGAGCTTACTGCCTGTCAAAAACTATTATTTTGCCGACAATATTCTTGTTGGGAGAATAAAATGTTTGGTTTCTACAACAGGTTATACCGGAGAAGCCGGCTACGAGCTTTATTGCCAAAATGAAGACGCGCCAAAACTGTATCAAAAGTTAATGGAAAGCGGTAAAGAATTTGGGATTGAGCCAATTGGGCTTGGCGCAAGAGATACATTGCGTTTTGAAAGTAGTATGCCCCTTTACGGCCATGAACTTAGTAAAGATACTATGGCAAATGAAGTTTCTTTGGACTTTTTTATCAAATATGACGAAGATTTTATTGGAAAAGAAAGCTTACTTAATAATGAGCCACGCTTTGAAAGGAAAGGTATAATACTTCTTGACAGAGGAATCGCAAGAGAGCATTGTGACCTTTATGATAAGGAAGGCAACGTTATTGGTATGACTACCTCGGGTGGTATTTGTCCCACCATCGGTGGAGCCTATGCAATGGTAAGGATACTTAAAGGCTATGAAGGAGAAATTTTTGTAGACGTAAGAGGAAGAAAACTTAAGGCACAAATAACACCAATGCCGTTTTACAAACGCGGCTAATAACATTATTATAAGGAGAAATAAAATGAAATTTACTGAGTCACACGAATGGGTCAACATCGAAAACGATGTAGCAACCGTAGGTATCTCTGACTATGCGCAAAAAGAAATGGGCGATATAGTCTTTGTTCAGCTACCTGAAGTAGGTCAAGAGGTTACCGTAGGTGGCGATTTTGCGGAAATAGAGTCTGTTAAAGCAGTAAGTCCGGTTTATAGCCCGGTTGCAGGAGAAGTAATGGAGATTAACGAAGCAATACTTGATAATCCCGCCGCTGTAAACGATGATGCTTATCAAGCATGGTTTGTTAAGGTAAAGTTTACTGACACGGCAGAACTTCTTACAGAGGAAGAATACAAAGCCAAGCTATAATCAATCTAAGCTGGGGGAGAAAAAATGGCTGTTTATACACCGCACACACAAAGTGAAGTAAAAGCGATGCTCAAAAAAATAGGAGTAAAGAAGGCAGACGATTTGTTTTCGGAAGTTCCTCAAGCCCTAAAACTTAGCCGCCTTAGTATTCCTAAGGGAGTATCGGAAATGGAGGCAGAAAAAGAGCTTACAGCTCTTGCTTCAAAAAATAAAAAGTTTAGTACAATCTTGAGAGGGGCAGGAAGTTACTTTCATTATATTCCTGCTGTGGTCAAGGCAATGTCAAGCCGTTCGGAATTTGTAACGGCATATACTCCATATCAAGCCGAATTAAGTCAAGGTATTTTGCAGAGCATTTTTGAATATCAGTCAATGCTATGTAATATTACAGGTATGGATGTTTGCAACGCATCCCACTACGACGGAGCAACAGCAACCGCCGAAGCGGCGTTAATGTGTAAAGAAAATAATAGAAATAAAATAATGCTTGCTCCCTTTGTTAAGCCAGATACCTTAGCTGTACTTAGGACTTATATAGAGGGTATGGGAATGGAGATTATTTTCGCTCCCGAAACAGACGGACTATTTGATTTGGAAAAAGCAAAGACTATGCTTGATAAGACATACGCCGCAATAATACTGGAACAGCCCTCTTATATTGGCTTAATAGAAGATGCCGAATGTATAGGAAAATTAGCTCACGAAGTGGGTGCAAAGTTCGTTATGAGTACCTATCCAATAGCTTTAGGGATACTAAAGAAGCCTATTGAGTGCGGAGCAGATATTGCAGTAGGAGAGGCTCAGAGTCTTGGTCTTTCTCTTAATTTTGGCGGACCATATTTAGGTTATATGTGTACAACTAAGGCAATGCAAAGAAAGCTTCCCGGAAGAATAGTGGGAGAAACTGTAGACAGATTAGGTAACAAAGCATACGTTCTTACATTGCAGGCAAGAGAACAGCATATAAGGCGGGAGAAAGCAAGCAGTAATATATGTAGTAACCAAGCACATTGCGCTTTGACTGCGGGTATGTATCTAGCAACTGTTGGCGCAAGCGGCTTAAAAGAAGTTGCCATGGCGTGCTATAATAATGCGCATTATTTGCTTGAAGCTTTAGAAAAAAGCGGACTTACCAGAAAATATGAAGCTGAATTTTTTAATGAGTTTGTCACCACTTCTTCTTTTGACAGCAAGCTGATTTTGGAAGTTTTGGCAAAAAAGGGTATTTTGGGAGGATTTGCACTAAATAATAGCGATATACTTTGGTGTGCAACCGAAGTTGCTGCTTTCAAAGAGCTAAACAAGGCTGCCTCAATTGTTAAGGGGGTGGTAAAATGCTAACTATTTTTGAAAGAAGTGAAAAAGGAAGAAGGGCATTTACTTTGCCTAAGTACAAAGTTAAGGATTATCCTGTGCCCGCTAGTTTTTTGTCACAAAAAGAAACAATACTTCCTCAGGTGAGCGAAATTGATATTGTAAGGCACTATACCGAATTAAGCGGCAAGGCTTTTGGTGTGGATAATGGTTTTTATCCTCTTGGTTCTTGCACAATGAAATATAATCCGAAAATAAACGAAGCGGTAGCGTCTTTGGACGGTTTTACTTTAGCGCATCCTGTTTGTGAAGAAAAATATGTTCAAGGCACGTTAGAACTTTTGTATAAAGCTGCCGAAAAATTAAAAGCTATTACCGGTATGGACGAAATTAGCTTGCAACCTGCAGCGGGTGCGCACGGAGAGTTTCTTGGATTAAAGATAATTAAGGCGTATCACCAAGCCAGAGATGATACAAAAAGGGTTAATATAATTGTACCCGACAGCGCGCACGGAACCAACCCTGCCAGCGCAACTTTATGCAGATTTAATATAATAAATATACCTAGTTATGCCGACGGAAGCGTGGATTTGGAAGCTTTAGCTATGGCTTGCAACGACACTGTAGCAGGACTTATGCTAACCAATCCTAATACTTTGGGTAAGTTTGATAAAAACATACTTGCCATAACTAATATTGTTCACAACGCAGGCGGATTGTGCTATTATGACGGCGCCAATCTAAATGCGGTAATGGGCATAGTAAGACCTGGGGACATGGGCTTTGATGTAATTCATACTAATCTGCATAAGACCTTTTCCACCCCTCACGGCGGTGGTGGACCTGGTAGCGGACCTGTGGGAGTAAAGGAGTTTTTGAAAGATTTTCTTCCCGAAGGCGCGGTCGTTTTTGACGGCAAAAACTATAAATTATTTTCCCCAACAAAAACCGTTGGCAAGCTTAAGTCATTTTATGGCAACATTTCTGTCATTATAAAAGCCTATACCTATATGCTAATTTTGGGAAGGGAAGGCATTAAGGATGCCGCCGAAAAAGCCGTATTAAACGCCAATTATCTTAAGGCTTTATTAAAAGAAATTGATTATAAGAGTCAAGAGCGTTGTATGCATGAGTTTGTTTTGAGTATGGAAGAAATGAAGAAAGAATATAATGTTTCGGCGCTCGATATAGCCAAAGCAATGATTGACCACGGTATTCATCCTCCAACGATGTATTTTCCTATGATAGTTCACGAAGCGTTGATGTTCGAGCCTACAGAAACGGAGAACAAACAGACCTTAGACAGCGCTGCAAAAACTATTTTGGAAATAGTAGAGCAGGCCAAGAGAGAACCCGAAAAAATGCATTTTGCACCATATAATGCATATATTTCCCGTCCTGATGAAGTACAGGCTGCTAGGAATCCTATCTTAAAAAGATAACAAAGTTTTATAAAAACAAATAAGGGGATATGACCATAAGCCGTATCCCCTTTTTAATTGTAGATTTTTTATAGATAGAGTTAATTAAATTGCTTAACGCACTCTCTATAAGCGGCAACAGGGTCATTAGCTTCGGTTATGCTTCTGCCAACTACGATAAATGTACTACCGTATTCTTTGGCAAGAGCGGGAGTTGCCACTCTTTTTTGGTCATTTGCGCTGTCATTAACTAGCCTAATACCGGGGGTTACCGAAATAAGTCCAAGATTTTTTACTGCAGTTGCTTCCAAAGGAGAACAAACAACGCCATCAAGTCCGGCTTCCTTTGCGTTTTTGGCATACTGTGTTACTACCTCAATTACTGGTTTGTCAATCAATATTTCTTTCTTTAGCGTCTCTTGGTCGGTAGATGTTAGCTGTGTTACCGCAATAAGTAAGGGCGGTTTGTTGTTATTTGCGCCCTCAATTAAGCCGCGTTTTGCCTCGCTCATCATCTTTATTCCGCCTGCGGCGTGCAAATTAGTCATATCTACCCCTAAAGAGGCAAGACCTTTCATTGTTTTGTAAACGGTGTTGGGTATATCGTGAAGTTTTAGATCTAAAAATATCTTAAAACCTCTTTCTTTTAGTTTTTTAACAAAATTAGCCCCCACTTGATAATACAATTCCATACCTATTTTCAAATATGGCTTTTCTTCCTTGAATGCCTCCAAAAAATCCAGACATTTTTTTTCGGTAGAAAAGTCACAAGCTATTATTACTTCACCTTTCATTTATGAGCCCTCCCGATTATTGTTGATAAACTAGTAATGTTCAAATCCTTTATAACTTTGTCAAGTTCTTCGATTATATTTTTGCACGCAAACGGGTCTTTTAGAGTGGCTGTGCCTACCATAACTGCACTAGCACCTGCCATAAGCATTTCTATTACCTCATCAGCGCTGCTAATGCCGCCCATTCCAATAATTGGTATTTTCACGGCTTCAAAAACATCGTATACCATTCTTAACGCTACTGGGAAAATACCTCTTCCGCTGTATCCACCCTTTTTGACGCTAATAATTGGCTTGCCTGTTTTTATGTCTATACGCATACCAATCAATGTGTTAATTAGGCTTATTGCGTCTGCCCCTCCGTTTTCTGCGGCTTTGGCAAGCGCGCAAATATCGGTAACGTTGGGACTTAGTTTAACTATTATTTTTTGGTTGGATACTTTTTTTATAGCGGTAGTCAGGGCTTCAACAGTGCTTTCTTTGGTGCCGAAAGCTAGTCCTCCGCCTTGAACGTTGGGACAGCTTATATTAAGTTCTATGCCCAAAATATTATCTAAGTCATTGCATTTTTCTACAGCAAGTAAATACTCTTCTACGCTGTGACCGCCTATATTTAGTATAATTTTGTCCTTATAAACTTTACTTAGTTTGGGAAACTGGGTGCTTATCACCGCATCAATTCCTGGATTTTGAAGACCGATTGCATTGATTAGTCCATCGCTACACTCGGCAATGCGAGGAAGTGGATTGCCGTAGCGGGCGTTTAGAGTGGAGCCCTTTAAGGAAATTGAGCCTAGGCAATTTATATCAAAAAATTCCGCCATTTCATAGCCAAAGCCGAAAGTTCCGCTTGCCGCAATTACAGGGTTTTTTAGCACGCTGTCAAACAAAGTTACTTGCTTGTTTACCATAATACCTCCTTTGCATCAAATACCGGACCTTCTTTACATACTCTTTTGTAGCCGTTTGTTGTCTTTATGCTACAGCCCATACATACACCGAAGCCGCAACCCATTCTTGCTTCTAAAGACAGTTGACCGTTAGCAGAATAGTTTTGTAGCGCCATTAGCATTGGAGAAGGACCGCAGGCATAATAACAGTCAAAGTCGTAATTGCTATCTTTAAGTAACCCAAGTGTGTTTCCGTGGTACCCAAAACTGCCGTCATCTGTAGCTACACTAACTTTGCCAAGTTTACTAAATTCTTCTAAATAATATATTTCCTCTTTATTTCTAAAGCCTAATATAATTTCCACGGGAATTTTTTTTGCGACAAACTCTTTAGCTAGCTGATAAAGAGGAGCCGCGCCAATTCCTCCACCTATAAGAAGGGGTTTTTTTATAACACCTAATAAAAAGCCTTTGCCTAGGTTAACAAGGCAATTAAATGTATCTCCTGTTTTTGCCGTTGTTAGAGCTTTGGTTCCTACTCCTACCACCTTATAAAGCAAAGTAATGGTGTTTTCGCTGCTGTCAGCAATGGAAAAGGGGCGTTTAAGGAAGCAGTTTTCTATTTCTATTTCCATAAAAGAGCCGCTTTCGTGAAGCAAATCATTGCCTTCTAAAATAAGCTCATAGGTACAGTTGTTTAGCTTTTTGTTAGAAAGTACAGTCAATTGTTTGTTAGTCATAGTTTTTTCCCTAATCAATTGTAGATACGCCCATAGTAATTTCTTCAAGGACGTTAAGGAGTACGTTTACCGTGTCAAGTGAGGTAAATACAGGTATGTTGTTTTCTACAGCCGTTCTTCTTATCTGCAAACCGTCGCGTAAGCCTTTGGTTTCTCTTTCCGATGCGGTATTAACTACATACGTTACATAACCTTTTCTAAGTGAGGTTAGTATTTCGTCACTGCCTTGAGATAATTTTTTCTTAACCCTAGTACGTATTCCATTGTTTCGTAAAAATTTGGCTGTGCCTTGGGTGGCTTCAATATTAAAACCTAAATTATAGAATCTTCTAATCAAGGGTAGGGCGGCTATTTTATCGGTATCGCTAAGGGTGGTAAATACCGTTCCGTAATTGTCAACGCGCAGTCCCGAAGCCTTCAAGGACTTATAAACGGCTCTATTTAGGCTATTGTCATAACCTATAGCTTCTCCGGTTGATTTCATTTCCGGAGATAGAACGACATCAAGTCCGGTTAGTTTGGAGTATGAGAAAGTGGGACTTTTTACATACCATTTGGTTTTTTGGGGATAAATCCCTGTATATCCTAGTTCTTTTAAGCTCAATCCCAACATAACTTTGGTGGCAATGTTGGCGATAGGCGCACCCGTTGTTTTGGCAAGGAAAGGAACGGTACGGCTACTGCGGGGATTAACTTCTATTATATATACTTTGTTATCTTCGTCTATGACAAATTGTATGTTAAACGGTCCTACTATACCTAAAGCAAGCCCTATTCTTGTAGTATAATCCACTATAGTGTCTTTTGTCTTATCGCATAAAGAGTAGGATGGATAAACGCTCATACTATCTCCGCTATGAACTCCTGCTCTTTCAATATGTTCCATAATGCCGGGGATAAACACGTCTTTTCCGTCACAAACGGCATCAACCTCACATTCTTTGCCTAATATATATTTATCAATCAAAACAGGATGTCTTTTGTTTAGATTGACTGCCTCATTTAGAAACTTTTCTAAAGATTCTTCATCGTAGACAATATGCATCATTCTTCCGCCTAGTACGAAAGAGGGGCGCAAAAGGACAGGATAGCCTATTTTGTCGGCGGCTTTTTTGCCGTCGTTGAAGTTATATACAGCAAAGCCTCTTGGCATGGGTATATCAAGGCTAGTTAATACTTCGATAAACAAATCTCTGTCTTCTGCCAGTGCTATGCTGTGGCTACTAGTTCCTAGTATTTTGACTCCGGCGCTATTTAGGTCTTCAGCAAGATTTATAGCGGTCTGGCCGCCCAGTGCTACAATTACTCCGTCGGGTTGTTCAAAGTCAACAATGTTCATAACGTCTTCAAAGGTAAGCGGCTCAAAATACAGCTTGTCGCTCAAAGTGTAGTCGGTAGAAACTGTTTCGGGATTGTTGTTAATAATTATTGCCTGATATCCTGTTTCTTGTATTGCCCAAACGGCGTGAACTGTGGAATAGTCAAACTCAACGCCTTGTCCAATTCTAATAGGTCCACTTCCTAATACTATTACTTTCTTCCGTTTTTCGTTGATTGATTCGTTTTTGCTCTCGTAAGTGCTATATAGGTAGGGAATATAGCTGTCAAACTCGCTTGCGCAAGTGTCAATCATTTTGTATACAGGATATATAGCGTTTTCTTTGCGGAGTTTGTAAACTTCTTGATAAGTCATGTTCCAACTTTGTGAGATATATTCGTCGGAAAAGCCCCATTTTTTTGCCTCTTTTAGGGTGAAAAGATCATTAACATTATTAGCTAACTTCCTTTCGATGAAAACGATATTAGATACTTTATCCAAAAACATTTTATCGATTTTGGTTATTTGATGTATATATTCTACAGGAATATCCTTTCTTATTGCTTCGGCTATAGCAAACATTCTTTCATCGGTGTCTTGCAAAATCAAATCCAACAAATCGTGTTTGGACATATTTTTTAGGTAGGGTATCTCTAGGTGGCAAACGTTTATTTCTAGTGAACGTACAGCCTTTAGTAAAGCTTCCTCATAGGTTCTTCCGATGCTCATAACTTCTCCGGTCGCTTTCATTTGTGTGTTGAGCTTGCGGGATGCGTCGGCGAATTTGTCAAAGGGGAAGCGAGGAATTTTTGCCACTATATAGTCAAGCGCTGGCTCAAAAGCCGCCGTTGTGTTGGCTAGTTTAATTTCGTGAAGGTTAAGCCCGCATGCTATTTTTGCGCTTACGCTTGCTATAGGAAAGCCGCTTGCTTTACTAGCTAGAGCGCTACTTCTTGATACCCTGGGATTAACTTCAATAACGTAGTAGCTAAAACTAAACGGGTCTAAAGCAAATTGGATGTTGCAGCCGCCTTCTATTTTTAGAGCGCGGATTATTTTTAATGCGCTGTTTCTTAGCATTTGATATTCTTTATTAGTTAGTGTTTGTACGGGCGCTACCACTATGCTGTCGCCTGTATGTATGCCAACAGGGTCTACATTTTCCATACTACACACCGAAATTGCGGTATCGTTACTGTCACGCATAACCTCAATTTCTATCTCTTTGTAGCCCTTTATTGATTTTTCTATCAAAACTTGAGTAACAGGGGAGAGTTTAAGCCCGTTTTTGCTAAGTTCAATCAGCTCTTCAGGAGTGTCGGCAAATCCTCCGCCGGTGCCTCCCAAAGTAAATGCGGGGCGAACAATTACCGGATAACCAATTGTTTCGGCAGCTTTGACACATTCTTCAACAGTATTAGCTGTTCTGGAGTCGATAATAGGCTCACTAATGTTTATACAAAGGTCCTTAAAAAGCTGTCTGTCCTCGGCTTGTGCTATTGCAGAATAGCTTGTTCCCAACATTTCTACTTGACATTCTTCAAGAATACCTTTTTTTGTAAGTTGCATACCAAGGTTCAATCCTGTTTGTCCGCCGATACTGCAAAGTAGTCCGTCGGGACGCTCATATCTAATAATTTTTGCAACGTGCTCAAGGTCAAGAGGTTCCATATAAACCTTGTCGGCTATTTTGGTATCTGTCATAATGGTTGCGGGGTTGCTGTTAATTAGTACAACTTCATAGCCTTCTTCTTTTAGAGCAAGACAAGCTTGCGTTCCTGCATAGTCGAATTCGGCAGCTTGCCCTATTATTATTGGGCCACTACCTATTACCATTATTTTTTTAATATCTGTTCTTTTGGGCATTGCTGCGTCCTCCTGCTGATTCTTCAAGGAATTTGATATAATTATCAAATAAATAATTACTGTCTTCGGGGCCTGCTGCGCTTTCGGGGTGATACTGAACGCTAATTAGCTTTCTTTTTTCGTCAATCATACCCTCAGGTTCTCCGTCAATAAGGTTAGTATGTGTCAAAAAAAGGTCGGTGTTTTTTAACGATTCCCCATCTATTGCATAGCTGTGGTTTTGGGAGGTTATTTCTATCTTTCCGGTTAGTAAGTTCATAACAGGGTGATTTGCCCCCCTATGTCCGAATTTCATTTTGTAAGTTTTTGCCCCGTAAGCTAGACCGATTAGTTGATGTCCAAGGCATATTCCCATAATGGGCAACTTGCCACGAAAGTGCTTAATCAAATCAATAACTTCGGGTACGTCCTCGGGATTGCCCGGTCCGTTGGAAAAGAATAGTCCGTCGGGATTTATTTTTTCGATAACGCTTTTGGGGGTGTTATAGGGTACAACTACTACATTACAGCCGTTGGCATTTAGCTTTTTTACCATGGTAAGCTTAATGCCACAATCAACGGCGCATACCGTAAAGATTGGGTTTCTTGTCCGTGAATACCATATTTTTTTGGAAGAAACGGTTTTTACTTGATTGGAAGGAAGCTTTGCATCGTAAAGTATTTCTAAACACTCTTCCACACTGTAAGTTGCATCGGTAATTATTGCCTTTAAGGTGCCCTCGTCTCTTATTATCCCCACAATTTCGCGAGTGTCCACGCCGCTTATTCCCACAACGTCTTTATCTTCCATATAGTCACCTAAAGTTCTTGTGTAGCGGAAGTTGCTCGGCTTGTCATTATATTCTCTTACTATAAAGCCGCCGATACTTATGTTTTTTGATTCAAAATCTTCATCATTTAGTCCGTAGTTACCGATTAAAGGATAACTCATTACTACCATTTGACCGCAGTAGGACGGGTCGGATAAGATTTCTTGATATCCAACCATTGAAGTGTTAAAAACCAATTCTCCGATTTGTGTTTTGTCACAGCCAAAGCCTTCACCGTAATAGACCTTGCCGTTTTCTAGCACAAGCATTTTGTTTTGCATAATTTCCTCCTCTATGCTCTGTAAACAATTTTCCCCTTGAACAATGTCAAGGTATTAAAGCCGTAAAACTCCTTTCCGATAAAGGGGGAGTTGCTGCTCTTTGATAATATTTCTTCTTTTGTATATTTTCTTTTGTTATTTATGTCCAAAACGCATATATCTGCCCTTTCTCCCACGCATAAACTACTAATAGGCAGTCCAAAACGGGCTTGGGCGTTGGTGGTAGTAAGCTCAATCATTTCTTTTGGAGAAATAATATTAGTTTTAACTAAAGCGGTGTAGACTACCGGCAAAAAGGTTTCTAGTCCAATAATTCCATTAGGAGCGTGGGCATAGTCTACGGCTTTTTCCTCTTCGGCATGGGGTGCGTGGTCGGTGGCAATAATAGTTGCCGTTCCGTCTTTGATTGCCTCAATGGTAGAATGCATATCGCTTTTGCTTCTAAGTGGTGGATTCATTTTGTAGGAAGTATCCACTATATCGTCACTACAAAGCGTCAAATGATGTGGCGTTATTTCGCAAGAAATATCAGCTCCCCACGCCTTTGCCTTGCGTACTATGTCAAAGCTTTCAGTTGTGGATAGGTGGCAAAAATGGTATTTGCATTTTGTATGTTGAGCTAAAGCTGTTTCTCTTCTTACTGCCGCATATTCTTGAGCGCGTACGTCGCTTATCTCTGTAGCTTCGGCGTGAGAGCAGATTATTGCATCTTCTTTTTTTGCCCTTTCCATAGCTTTTTCTAACAATATTAGGTCGTTAACTCCTTTGCCATCGTCGCTGTAGCCAATAGCGTCGGTTGTATTGACGCACATCTGTGACAATTCTTTACCTTCTTGGCCTTTTGTCAGTGACAAATAGGGAAGTACCTTAATAACTGCGGTTTTTTCTATTATATCAAGTTCTATGTTTAGGTTTTCTTTGCTGTCGGGTACGGGATTTAGGTTGGGCATTGCAAAAACTGTAGTAACGCCCCCTTTTGCCGCCGACATAGTGCCAGTATATATTGTTTCTTTATGGCAAAAGCCTGGCTCGCGTAAATGAACGTGGACGTCAACAGCTCCTTGTCTTACCCATTTATTATTACAGTCGACTACTTCGCAATCTTCCCCAACTAAAATAACGGGAGAAATATCAATGATATTCTCCCCGTCGATTAGTATATCGGAAGTAACAAAACTATCGTCTTTATAGATTAAACCGCCTTTTAACAAAATCACAGTCGCCCCTCCAAAACCATATAAATAACTGCCATACGAATGTATACTCCGTTAGTCATCTGCTTGCAAATGCGGCTTCTTTCGCATTCAAAAACTTCGTCGGCTATTTCTACCCCTCTGTTAACTGGAGCCGGGTGCATAATTATAGCGGTAGGAGACATGGATTTTTCTCTTTCTACCGTCAGACCGTATTTTTGGAAATAATCGTCTTTGCTAATGCCATTTTGATCGGTGTGACGTTCTATTTGTACCCGTAAAAGATTGATAATGTCCATAGTTTCAACGGCTTTTTCTATATCAATATGTGGAGCGGTATTGTCAAGAAATTCCGCAGGGCCGGCAATATATACTTGCATACCTAGGCGGCGCATAACTTCGGCGTTGCCGTGAGCAACTCTGCTATGGTTAATGTCACCAACTAAACAAATTTTTAGGTTTTCGAATTTGTTAAACTCTTCGTAAATTGTCATAAGGTCGAGCAAAGTTTGTGTGGGGTGGTCGCTTGTGCCGTCACCGCCATTAAAAATAGGGACTTTGATATTTTCAAGGTCCCTGTAATATACATCTTTTGTATGCCGTATCACTACTCCGTCAACGCCTAAGCATTCGAAAGTGCGAACGGTGTCGTACAAAGTTTCTCCCTTGCTTACGCTACTTGAGGCAAGGTTAAAGCTAAGGGGTTCTATCCCCAAATTGAGCATTGCCATTTGAAAGCTATATTGAGTACGAGTGGAGTTCTCATAAAAAAGGTTAACCATCTTTTTGTTAGGATAGTTAACCTTATGCCCGCTTTTGAAAAGCAATGCAGTATCGATAATTTCTATTATCTTTTCTTTTGAAACACCTTTTAGTGTTAAAAGACCTTTCATCTGCACCTCATACCTTTGTATTTTTATAAGTATAACACGGATACAAAATAGAATGCAAATAATTTACTAAGTTTTTTTAAACTTCTTTTGCTGCCAAATTAAAATTGAGGAATTCTACGCGGGAGTCTAAAGTATTTTTGCCGTCATCTTCTTTACTTAGTTGCATAAACATATAGGATTCTGCATTTTTTTCGTGTTTTCCCATATATAAAATAGTATAAGGATTGCCATCGACATCAACCATATCTTTAAGAGCGTAAGGTCCATTATATTCTAAGCCAATGTTGTCAGGTATAGTGATGTTATCGGGGAAGACGCCAGTCTTAACGCCTTCTAAAAGGGCGGCAATGTCGGGAGAATCATAGTCCAAACCCGATAGACGCATACCCAAACAGTCTTCAATAATTTTCATAGAAGAAGGAATGTCGTCCAAAGTAAACCCGGGGAAGAGGGGGTTAAGGTAAGAATCCATAAATTCCGATAAGTCCAAGTCTCCAACCATAGTGGCAATATTTACTTGCTCATTTAGGATATAAGAAACTGCGCTATTAAATATAAACTTCATTGTCATAGTGCCATTAGGCCGCAAGGTAATTCCACTAGAATTTTTGCTAAGCAACGGAGAAATAGGTATATCCATAATTGTAGTGCCCGAAGATATTGCAAATTTTATTTCTTTCTTGACGTAATACTCGTCCTTATATTTGCAGGAAGCAAGGGAAAGGCAGGTTAGAGTAGCTACACTAATAAGTAAAATAACAACAATTGTTTTTTTGATAATTTTCATTCTAATCTCCCTTTAGTTGTAGATAGGGGTTTTTCCCCTAATAGCGTCAAAATAAATCTTAGTAATTTCTTTGCAAGACTGAGCGCCGTTGATTTCTTTTCTTATAGTAGGAACATCAACTGATTGAGAATACATACGACTTAATTGCTCTATTCGTAAGTATTTGGTAAAACGCAGGGCCTTTTCTCTATTGGCAAGTCCCAGATCTTCTAATTGTTCCTGAATAAGGTCAGCCGCTACCGCGTGACCTTCGTTGCTAGGATGTACCCAATCAGCGTATATCAAAGCTTTGCCTCTTTCGGGGTCTTCGTTGTATATTTTGTCAAATTCTTCATAAACGTCTGTAATATAAAAAGCGCCGGGGTTTGCTGCAAGATAATCCTTAATTACGCCGTTAAGCATATTAAGAAGGGTAGCGCCCAAGGCGCGGTATTCTTCGGGGTGTATGTCCATTTCTGCAAGGCTGGTTCTTACATTATTAAGTAATAGGCCTGATCCAGGAGAAACGGGATTATACGTTGTTTGGAACATAATAATAGCGTCTTCGTTATATTCGCGTAGGGTTTTGTAAATATTGTCAAAATTGACTCTTGCTTTAGACAAAATGCCGTCTATCTTAAAAAAATCATTTTGAGCGGCGCTAAGAATAGTTTCCCCCAAATTAGTTTGTAAAAAGTCATTGCCTAAGATAGAAATATGGATAATGTCAGCAGTTTTTATATGAGAAATCAAATTTAGTGCTTCGTCGGGTTCTTTAAGCAATGCAAGAAGCTGTTTGGACTGATGTCCCGATGCCGAACGGTTGACATAAACATAATCGTTTCTTCTGCCTATGATAGAAAAATACCCATAGTTTTCTCTTTCGGAAACAGGTGAGGGGCCAAGCAAAGCTTCGGCAATCGAGTCACCTAGATAAACGATTTTTAAGGGTTCAGTTTGGCTACAGCCGGTAAATACAAAGCTTACGCATACGAGTAGCGCAACGCATAGAAGTAATGCAAGAGTTCTTTTTTTCATTATAACCACCTTATTTTTTGCATATAAATATTACTACATTTTATAAGAAATTGTCAATAGCTCCACAAAATTAAACATATTTTTTTCTACACCTGTAGTAAAAAAACTTATTTTTCCGTTACATAGTCGGGCAAGGGGATTTCTTTTTTATAAAAAATTTGCTGCCCCTTTTTCTTTTTTAGGAAAAGTAAAGTGATTATTGCAATAATAGCCAGCGCCGCCGCAACATAGCAATAGACTATATTTGCATTGACCGCTCCGTCAAGGGAGGACGTGCCGTCGTCACGGATAAACTCTAAGGAGCCTCTTACCAGATAATACCAAGCGACATATCCGAATATACCTATACTTCTTAAATTTATATGTTTAACAAAATAGGACAATACAAAGAAACCTATTATATTAAGAACCATTTCATAAAAGAAAGTCGCCTGAAAGAATGCGCCTTCGTCGGCAATAAATACCGCCATTGGGAACCATTGTAATGATGGGTTGGTAATAATTTGACCGTATAATTCTTGGTTAAAAAAGTTGCCCCATCTTCCTAGCGCCTGAGATAAAAGCACTGTGGGCAGAACAACGTTTGCCACGTCGATAAATTTAATCTTTTTTGCCTTTGCCCAAATATATCCACCCAAAACGCCGAAAGGCACACCTACCATTATGGTAAGTCCACCGTCCCAAATGGCTATTGTATCTACAAAAGCTTGCCAATCGTAGGGAGAAACAAAATAGTACTCAAATCGAGAAATAACATAACCTATTCTTGCCCCTACTACAGCCAAAGGAATGGCTATTAAAAATAGCGTGAGCATATCGTCGCTGGATATTTTGAATTTTTCACAGCGTTTTATACTAATAACTAGCCCAATAAGCATTGCCGCGGTAATAACGATACCGTACCATCTCACTGATAGATTACCCATGGAAAATGCTATGGGCTGAACTTTGCCCGTCCAATGCATTGCGCTAAGTAATATAGCTTGCATACCTCACCTCACAAAAACCCTTATTTATATAAGGTTATTTATAATATTCTACAC
>CAYIZR010000005.1:0-17224 GCA_964367755.1 uncultured Christensenella sp.
CTTTTGGAAGTACGTTAGGTTTTGCAATGGAGCTAAATGAAAAAAGGCTTTGGGATTGCGGACTAAAATTCGGAGACGAGAATTTGGATTTGGTTAGTTTAATTAAGGCAACTGCTACAAGAGAAGGGATTGGCAATAAGCTTGCTGAAGGTACAAAAAGGCTGTCTGAAGAATTCGGCGGTAAGGAATATGCTATAAATGTAAAAGGGCTTGAATTAGCAGCGTATGAACCCAGAGGCGCCCAAGGAATGGGGCTAGGATACGCTGTAGCTAACCGTGGTGGATGTCACCTAAATGCAGGTTATCTTGTAGTTTTGGAGGGGCTTGGTCTTAATGTAGACGGACTTTCTACCAAAGGCAAAGCCGCTTTTAGTATTTTCTTCCAAGATTTGATGGAAGCTATTTCGGGGGCGGGGTCTTGTTTGTTTACAAGCTATGCCGTACTTCCAGGATTTTTGATAGAAAATCCTAACAACAAGATAGTTCGCTTTATTAACAAAATTATGCCATATTTCGGAGGTATAGTAGGCTGGGCGCACAAAAATTTGTGGTTGCTTAACTTAAATATAGCAAGTATGGTTCCTTATCCGAAAATGATAAATTATTTGACGGGTATGAAGTGTAGTATTGGTAAGTTTATAAGAATAGGAGAGAGGGGCTTTAATATTGAAAGACTTCTTAACCTTAGATTAGGACTTTCTCCAGATCAAGATACCCTTCCCAAGAGGCTTTTGGAAGAAAAACAACCAGGTAGCGGCACCGAAGTAAAATTGTCAAAAATGAAAGGGACATTCTATCGTATTCGCGGTTGGAAAGACGGGATACCAAAAGAATCGCTTATGAAAAAATTACAGATATGATTACTGTCAAGTTATATGGATTATACCGACTAAAAGCCGAAAAGACTGATTATGAAATATCCAAAGCAAATAATTTGTCCAATGTTCTAGCCGAATTGGAAACAAAAACAAAGGTATCGGTTAAGGAGTGGGCAAAAGCCGTAATATATATAAATGGCGTTGCTATTGACAAACTAAATATGTTCAAAAGCAAAGTAAAAGACGGCGACGAAGTGGCAATCTTGTCACCTGCAAGCGGGGGTTAATGTGGGCGAATTTTTACACAATCGCGCTATTTTGGAGCAAAATGAGCAACAAATTATTTCTGATATAAAAATAGCGGTGGTGGGAGCCGGTGGTTTAGGCGGTTTTGTATTAAATGGTTTAGTAAGGCTTGGCGCAAAAAAAATCACAATTATTGAGTATGACAAATTTCAATTGTCTAATACAAACAGACAATGTTTTTGCATTGCAGATAATATTGGTAAAAGTAAAGCGCATACTTTAGCAAAAGAATTAAACAAGATTTCTCCAAGCGATATAACGGTAATTGAAAGTATGCTTACCGAAAATAACGTCGATGTTTTACTGAAAAACTTCGATATAGTATTTGATTGTGTGGATGATATAAAAGCAAAATTAGTATTAGAAGAATATTGTTTGAAAAATAATATGCCTCTTATACACGGGGGTGTAGATAAAACATACGGGCAAGCTGCAATTATAGAAAAAGTGGCGGTTCTTCATAGCTATTACAAAAATAATTCAGGGAGTGAAAATGCGATAATTATGCCACAAATAATTTCTGCTCTTCAACTCAATTTGTTTGTAAAATATATAAAAAAACAATACCAAGCCGACACAATTTTTTATTTTGATTCTGTGGCTATGGAAATTGTAAAAATAAAGGGAAACTAATTATGTATAGTCTAGCGGTAATTACGGTAAGCGACAAATGTAGTAAGGGACTTAGGGAGGACGCAAGCGGAGCTTTGATAGTGAATTTTGCCAAAGAATACGGCTTTGAAACAATTTTTACAAAGATTGTTCCCGATGAGTTTTTTGATATTGTTACGGCATTGAATGCCGCCGTTGATAAACAGATAAATTTAATTATTACTACGGGCGGGACGGGCTTTTCTCCTAGGGACATAACGCCTGAGGCGACTAAGGCAGTTATTGAGCGTGAAGCGATGGGCATTGCCGAAGCTCTGCGGTTAAACAGCGCAAAGTACACCGTAAAAGCTATGCTTTCACGAGGAGTTTGTGGCATTAAGAATAGTTCAATAATTGTTAATTTGCCAGGGTCTCCCAAGGCGGTTAGGGAAAATATAGAGTTTCTGCTTCCAAACATAGGACATGGTATTGATATACTTATAGGGGTGGCGGCCGAGTGCGGACGTAAAGAATAATGGAATTTTTTGAGGTTAAATCATACACCGAAACAATAAATATAGTACAAGAACTTGTAAAAGGTTTTGCCACGAGAGAAAAAATTGTATCCATAAATGATGCTCTTAATAAGGTACTTGCAATAGATATTTTTTCTAAAGAAGACCTTCCCAATTTTGACAAATCAACAGTTGACGGCTATGCGGTAAAGGCAGCTAATACTCACGGAGCGACCGAAGCTATACCGACACTACTTAGCTTAATTGGCGCGGTAAGTATGGGAGAGAGCTTTGATGGCAAAATAATCGACGGACAAACAGTCTACGTACCCACCGGCGCAAAAATACCTAGCGGCGCCAATGGTGTTGTCATGATAGAAAACAGCGAAGTTTTTGGAGAACAGATTGCTATTAGCAAAAGTGTCGCTAATGGAGCGAATATAACAAAAGCAGGGGATGACGTTGCCAAAAATAAGATTATAGCAAAGGCAGGAGAAAGAGTTACTCCGTTTTTAATCGGAGTTTTGGCAGGGATTGGAATAAATAAGGTAACTATTTATGATACGTTAAGATTTGGAATAATTTCCACAGGCGATGAGCTAGTTGATATAGAAGAAAAAGTAGAAAATGGCAAAGTTAGAGATATAAATTCTTATTGTATTGGCGCGTTAATAAAAGCTTTTGGCGAAGAAGTTGTTTTTTCTTTAATGATAAAAGATGACTATAAAACTTTGATTTCTAATTTGGATAAAGCAACTAAAATAGCAGATATTGTGCTAATTAGCGGCGGCAGTAGCGTGGGGATTAAGGATTATACCTATAAAGCTATAGAGGATATTTGCGGCGAGGTAAAAGTAAAAGGGGTAGCCATTAAGCCAGGTAAGCCCACGATAATAGGAAGCAAGGGAGATGTTTTGATAGCTGGATTGCCCGGGCATCCTATGGCGGCGGCTTTAGTTTTTGAGACAGTTATTAAAAAGGCAATTAGTCTTGCGAGGAGAGAAAAAGCAAAAGTAATAGCCTACGCTTACGCTAAGAGTAATTTTCCATCTACACCGGGCAGAACTACTTGTCAGCCAATAAATATGTATTTAGAAAACGGCAAGATGTTTATTATTCCGCTTTTCGCAAAGTCCGGGGTAATAAGCGCCCTAAAAAAAGCGGATGGATACATAATTATTAAGGAAAATGATGAAGGCATAACCGAGGGAAGATTAGTTAAAGTGTATAGCTTTTAATGGGAGAAAAATGGAAAACAAGAGATATATAGAAAATAACGATGACAAACAGGCCTTAGAACTATTTTTATCTAGTATAGGGGAAGTTATAACTAAAGAAGAAGAGGTTTTGCCTATGGATGCTTTAGGAAGAATAACTTCTGAGGTAATTTTTGCTCAAAAATGTGACCCTACATATAATGCGGCGGCAATGGACGGTATTGCCGTTGTTTCCGAAAATACACACGAAGCTAGCGAAAATACCCCTTTTACATTACACTTAGGCAAGGATTTTGTATACATAAATACAGGCGGAATAGTAGGCGGCAAGTATAATGCCGTTATTATGATTGAGGATGTAATAAATATTGATGATTTTACCGTAAAAATTATTTCTCCCACTTATCCGTGGCAAAATGTACGTGTTATTGGAGAAAGTGTGGTAAGTGGTCAGCTAATACTTCCGTCAAAACACAGCGTTACCGCTTGCGATATAGGAGCGGTCATTGCTTCAGGCAACAAAACTATTAAAGTTTTTGCCAAACCCAAGGTTGGGATAATACCAACAGGGGCGGAAATGGTAGATAGTCCCGACGAGCTTACCGAAGGGAAGTTGATGGAATCAAACAGCAAAGTTTTTTCTGCGTTAACTATTAACTATGGCGGACAACCCAAAGTATATCCAGTGGTGGAAGATGACATCAAAAAGTTAAAGCAGTCAATTGTTTTAGCTACAAAGGAAAGTGATGTTGTTTTAGTAAATGCAGGTAGTTCGGCAGGCACCAAAGATTTTACCGTAAGGGCAATAGAAGAATTAGGAAAGGTTATTGTTCATGGAATTGCCATTAAGCCGGGCAAACCTACCATATTAGGAATAGTAGACAACAAGCCAGTAATTGGTATTCCCGGTTATCCCGTGTCGGCTTACTTGGTTTATGAAATGTTTGTAAAGCCGGTAATAGGCAGATTTTTGCAAAGAAAAAGTCCTCAAAAAACTACCGTGCAGGCTACTTTAACAAGGCGCATAGTCAGTAGCTTCAAAAATGCCGAACTAATTAGAATGACAGTTGGAGAGGTCGGCGGAAAGCTAGTAGCTACCCCGCTTGATAGAGGAGCTTCGGCAATAATGAGCTTAGTTAAAGCCGATGGACTTTTTAGGATAGAACGCCTTATTGAGGGAGTGGAAGCGGGGGCGAATATAAATATTGAGCTAATTAAGACGGAAGAAGAAATAAAAAAGGCTTTGGTAATTACCGGTAGTCATGATATGATTATTGATGTCATTGCCGATGCTGTGTCTATAACCTCGGCTCACGTGGGGAGCATGGGAGGCATATCAGCACTTCTTAGAGGAGAATGTCATATTGCTCCGATTCACCTGTTAGATGCCGAAAGCGGCGTGTATAATGATAGCTATATAAAAAAATACTTTGCAGGTAAAAAAATGGCTCTTGTTAAAGGTGTCGGGAGAGTTCAAGGCTTGATAGTTCCCAAAGGCAACCCAAAGAATATAAAAAATATTGCTGATATAAAAAGGTTAGGACTTAGCTTTGCCAACCGTCAACGCGGCGCAGGCACAAGGATATTGTTTGACTATTTTATTGAAAAAGAAGGTATTAATGAAAACGAAGTTTTTGGGTACGAAAAGGAATATAGCACGCATTTAGCGGTGGCGGTGGCGGTAAAAAACAACGTTGCAGATTGTGGTATGGCGGTACTTTCGGCAGCGAAAGCCATCGATACTGACTTTATTCCTCTAGGCAATGAAGAATACGATTTTCTTATACCGTATCAGTACATATTCGACAAGCGCATAAAAAAGTTTGTTAATTATATTAAGTCAAAACAATTTGCAGATAAGCTAAATGATTTAGGCGGTTATACATTTGATAAAATCGGAGAAATGAAGGTGTTTGAATTATGAAAGATTCTTTTGGAAGAGAAATAACATACGCGCGGATTTCTCTCACGGACAGGTGTAATTTGCGTTGCCAATATTGTATGCCAGAGTCAGGAATACAAAAGAAAGAGCACGAAGATATTTTGTCCTTTGAGGACATGGAAAAAATTGCGGATACCTTGATTGATTTAGGAATAAACAAAATTCGGATTACCGGAGGAGAACCATTAGTTAGGAAAGGCGCGGTAGAATTTTTGGCAACACTAGGAAAAAAGGAAGCAATAAAAAAGCTTTCTTTGACCACAAATGGAACTATGCTAAAGGAATATGCCAAAGCTCTTTACTTGGCGGGCGTGAATAGTATTAACGTTAGTTTGGATACTTTGGACTCCCAAAAGTACAGAGAAGTTACCCGAAACGGTGATTTAACTACAGTGCTTGAAGGATTAGAAGTAGCAAAATCATGTGGGTTTGGAATAATAAAAATAAACGTGGTTTTGTTAAAGGGAATAAATGATAACGAGGTAGAAGACTTAGTAAAATATGCACAAGACAACGGTTTTGAACTGCGATTTATCGAACTAATGCCTTTTTGCTCACAAAGTAAGTTTGCTAATAAACATTTTATTAGTCTTAATGAAATAGCCGATAATCATAAAAATTGGAAATATCTAGGATATATAGACAACTCAACCGCCGAGTATTATTTGACCGAATCAGGCAATAAAGTTGGCTTAATTAAGCCACTTTCTCAAAAGTTTTGTAGGAGTTGTAACCGTGTTAGAATTACCGCGGCAGGAGAACTAATAAATTGTTTGCATAATCCCCAGAGCTTTGACCTAAAGCCCTATTTAGACAGCGATTTAGGTGATTATATTGAAGAATGTGTAAGCAAAAAGCCCCTTAAACATTGTTTGGAAGCGGGCGCAACACAAATGCGGGATATGAATCAAATTGGAGGATAATTATATGGAAAAACTAACGCATATCAATGAGCAGGGACGAGCGACGATGGTAGAAGTAGGTGGCAAAGAAATTACCGAAAGGATAGCCGTTGCTTCGGGCAGCATTACAATGAGATGTGAAACATTGCAAAGGATAAAGAACGGAGGGATGAAAAAAGGCGATGTGCTTACAGTTGCGCAAGTAGCGGGGATAATGGCGGCAAAGAATACCTTTATCAATATACCAATGTGTCACAATATTGGTTTAGAAGGGTGCGATATTAACTTTGAATTTTTGGGAGAAACAACAATAAAAGCTACCGCTACAACCAAGGCTAACGCAAAAACAGGGGTAGAAATGGAGGCAATTTATGCTGTTGCTACCGCGCTAATTACTATATATGATATGGCAAAGGCAATAGATAGAGATATGATTATTGGAGAAATAAAATTATTAAAAAAAAGCGGCGGGAAGTCGGGAGAATATAAAAGGAGATAATAATTATGGCTAAAGTAGTTGCAGTAAACATCAGTGAAAAAAAAGGCGTTGTAAAACATCCTATACCTTTTGGGAACTTTTTGGAAGATTATGGACTAGAAGGTGATGCTCATTCAGGCGGAGGTATAAGGCAAGTTAGTTTGTTAGGCAGAGAAAGTTACAATAAGTATTCTGAGCGAATATTAAAAGGCTTGTGTGACGGTAAATTTGCCGAAAATATAACCACCGAAGGAATAATACTTTATGAGCTTCCTATAGGCACAAGACTAAAAATAGGAGAAACAATTCAAGAGGTAACAAAAATTGGCAAAGAGTGTCATGCCGGGTGTGAAATTCGAAAACTGGTAGGCGCATGCATAATGCCCAAAGAGGGAATTTTTACGAGAATAATTAAGGCAGGAATAGTCAAGGCTGGAGATACAATTGAGATTATTAAATAACTTTGTAAAAATGACTTAAAAATTGTTTTGTTGCGGGGTTTTGGCACTTTTTACAAAAATCCTTTGCAGGCAGAACCTCGACAATTTCGCCGTTATTAAGAAATATAATATAATCGGCAAGTTTTTCGGCTTGCGGTATGGAGTGCGTGGAAAAAATAAGTGTTTTTCCCGCGCTTTTTTCTTTTATAAGGTTTTCTGCCAGAATTGAACTTTCTATATCCATTGCCGAAGTAGGTTCGTCTAATAAAAGAAGATTACTATCAACCATAAAAGTTCTAGCTAGCGCAATTTTTTGGGTTTCTCCTCCGGATAGTCGAGAGGCGTTCTTTTTTGCAAAAGTAGTCATTTTTAGGATGTCAAGCAAGTTATTAGCTAGTGCTTTATCATTTTTTACGATAGTAAGGTTGTTTATTACGCGCAAATTAAAGCCAAAACATTTTTGGGGCATATAAGTTTTTGTCATTTTTGGCGGCATTATTATTTTGCCCTCATCGGGAGAAAGAGTTTTTGCAAGCAGTCTAATTAGTGTTGATTTTCCCGAGCCATTTGCTCCGATTAGGGCATAGTTTTTGCCTTCCTCAAAGTCAAACTTGGGGATAAATAAAGCGACAACGTCATTATAGGTTTTTTTTATGTTAAGTAATTCTATCATTTTAGTTTTTTCTGAATCAATGTGGCGGCGCAGTTGACAAGTAGGGAAATTATTAGCAAAAGCACGCCTAATGCTATAGCGTAGTCAAACTGTCCTGTATTGTAATTAAGGGCTATTGTGGTGGTCATAACTCTTGTTTTATATAGGATGTTCCCCCCAACTATTTGAACAGCGCCTACTTCGGAAATAGCTCGGGAAAAAGCGAATAGGTAGGTTGCTATTAGCTGATATTTGCTTTCGCTGACGGCAAGACAGAATGTTTTTCCCTTAGTAAGGTTGAGCCCCTTTGTTGTTTCGAGTAAATTATCCGCGCTAGCACTAACAAAGGTGTCGGTCATTCCCGAAACTATGGGAACAATCAAAACCACTTGGGCTATTATCATAAGGGGTACCGAATAAATAAGACCTAACTTGCCAAAAGGGCCTGTGCCCGAAAAAAGCACGTAAATTAGTATGCCTATTGCAACGGGTGGCAGACCCATTAGAGTTCTTTCTATTGTGGTAATAATGGATTTGCCTTTGAACTTAGAAATACTGATAAGGACACCGATTGGAGCTCCGATTATTAAAGAAATAACAGAGCTCGCAAAAGCCATTTCAAGGGTGGTCGAAATAATTTTCCCCAAATATGGATCACCGCTAAAAAATAGCGAAAAAGCTTTGCTAATCGATGTCCACATCAATTAAATTAAGTAAAACAGCGGTGCGCCGTAGTTTGTTGTGCCGTAAAAAGCTATTAAAGCTTTGGCGTGTTCACTAATCATCCAATTCAAAAATATGTCCGCTCCTTTGGTATTTAATTTTACCGTGCCGCCTTCTAAAGTATTGCCTTCGGTATTTACGAAAGCTGCCTCGGGATTAACAGCTATCATAGAGTAAGTGTTTTTAAGGGCGTTATCCTGTTCGTAAAGAAGGCTTAGGTTGGGTATTTTATCTCCTTCGGTATTGTTTTTGTAAGATAGGTAAGTTGCTTTGTCAGTTAATACATAACCATTTTGTTCGTTAGCCATAGTTAAACATGCTCCCATGGCAGAACCAGCGCTTACATACCAAGAATACTGGGGAAGAGTAGTTATGTCTGATGTAATGTTTAGCGAGCTATCCCAAAGTGTAACTTCCTTTGTGTGAGTTCCGCTCTTGTCTCCACGAGAAATAAATTTTGATTGAGTTGAGGCAATGTTTGCAAAACCTGCTGTGATACTGGCAGCATCTGAGGTGCTAGCCGGGTCTGAGGTAGGACCAACAAGAACAAAGTAGTTATACATAAATGATACTCTTTCTGAGGTTTGTTCTTCTACTTTTCTACCAAAGCCCCCTGAAACGAAAGCGTCTTCCTGGGATTTGCTATGAACCAAAATAATATCGGCATTGCCATATTTTGCGGCGTTGATTGCCGCGCCCGTTCCTGCTGAAGAAATCTCCAGTTTGTAGCCTGTGTCCTTTTCAAAATACGGCGTTAGATATGACATCAAGCCCGAATCATTTACCGAAGTTGTTGTAGACACACGGATAGTTAAATCGGTTTCTCCCTCTTTTGCGCAAGCGGTGAAACCGATTATGCTGCAGACAATTAAGACTACAGCGGTCAAAATGACCATAGTTTTCCTTTTTCTCATTTTCTCTCCTTTCCAAAGATGGGAGGCGCAGTCGTTTCCTTCCACACCCATTGTTTTACAATCCATAGCAAAAATATGCCTTAGAACGGTAAAATCGAATAGAATTTATTACTTCTATTCTATAACGATGGATAAGTAAAAGTCAACAAATAGTTTTTATAAGCTTTTATTAAAATAGTTACATATATATCGCGCTTGTTTTTGGGGATTGCCATAAAAAAAGAAAGAGCGAATAAAGCCCTTTCTTTGAAAAAACAAAATTGTTAGATTATTATTTAAGCAATAATCTTTGCTGAACTAGGAAATCGAGGCTTGTTTCTATACTTTTCCAAGGATTAGGAGAAAAATCAAGCTCTACTACCGCATTTTTTGCCCCAATGGAGGTGGCTGTATCAATAATGTCTATGAAGTCAAGGTTGCCTTTGCCGACAGCGCGAAAAATAGGTAAGTTAAGTATTTTGCAATAATCTTTCAAATGAATGGTAGATACCCTTCCTTCTAATTTTTTGAGGAAAGTTGCAGGGTCATTTTTGCCTACTTTTATCCAAAAAGTGTCGGGAATAAATTCCACATCGGGCAAGGTATCATCAATTAGGCGGTCAAAAATTGTTTTCCCTTCGATTTCGTCAAATTCGAACCAATGGTTATGATATGCTATTTTTATACCGTATTTTGATAGACTTTCGGCGCTTTTATTAACAATGGAAATAAAAGATAATAAGTCTTGTAATTTGCCCGTCCTAAATCTTTTTGGCATCATACCGATTCCCATTACCTTGCAGGAATATTCTAAATGTTCTTTAGCTAGATTATCAAGGTCGTTTTCTATGCGGCTAAAAGGGGAGTGGGAACAGCATATAGGCAAAGAAAACTCATTAGACAACTCTTTTATCAGAGAAGCCTCGGGAACAAAGCCCATAGTTGCCGAAAGTTGAACGGTTTGCGCTCCTAAGTCTTTTGCGCGGGCAAAAACCTTGCGATAATCGCTAGAATTTTTTAAGTATTTTCGTAAAGAAAACAGTTGTATTCCATAATTCATACTTCACCCCAAAAAAATAGTTAATGCTTATATCTGTGAGTTTTGAGTTTGACTATTAGCTTTGGCTAACATTGCTTCTTTAGCTATTTGTAGTTCGGCGGTTTTTTTCTTGTTTAGAGGATACCACAAAAACATAATAAGCGCCGTAGCGCCGAACAAAACAGCAGGGATAATTGTTGCCATGTCATACATTGTGCTTAATGTAGTGGCTGTTTGGACAGCTCCTTTGTAGGTCTTGTAACTCATGGCAAGGAGGGCGCCATTTACCGCTATTGCCGAAATCATTTGGCCTAATTTGCGGAAGAACATAAATACGGCATATGCCGTTCCGGCGTTAAATGTGCCTGTTTTTACTTCGATTTCGTCAATGGCATCGGTAGCGAAAGACCAAACTTGCAAAAGTATGAAAGTTTGCCCGCAGCCGCTCAAAAAGCATAAGAGTAAGAAAAGCCACCAACTATCGGGCATAAGACCTTTGGAAAAGTACATAGCAAGATTGGCAATTGCCGCTATTGCAAGTCCTACTGCCGATATTTCTTTTTTGCCAAAAATACGTATCATTTTTGGAGTGAAGAACATTAGTAGTATCATAGGAGCGTAAGTGGAAATAACCGATACAATATTCATCCAGTTTTTGCCGAAGAAGTCGTTAAACAAATATAAATAATAGCTTTGAGTAAACATTTGCGCGGCAAGGAGCAACATAGATGCGCAACTAATAGCGATAAAGGCTTTGCTCTTAAACAGAGTTTTTATAGCTTTAGAGGAATCTCCCTTGATTGCTTTATTAGGGTTGGTAACAACTCTTTCTTTATTGTTTTTGAATGCTACAAAAAGTAGAACAAAAGAAGCTAGCGCCAAAACAATAACACCGATAATGACAGGAAGATAGTTCATATCCTGAATGACTTTGCCGTTTTCTCCAATTACGGGATTGCCGTCGGGCGATATTCTATCTATATAGCAAAAAGAAGCGATAATAATAACTGGCATACTGCCTATACCTGCTCCGATGGAGCGGAAAATAGATAGTTTGTTTCTTTCCTTTTCGTCGGAAGTAACAACAGATGCCAAAGAGCCATAAGGTATTTGCAGTACGGTATAGCACATTCCAAAAAGTATATAGGTTAAGATAGCATATACAAACGTGCCAACGTGGTCGGGAGTCTCTCCAAGTCCAGGCCATTTAGCAAACATAAGTATTGCTGATATGGTAAGGGGCGCTGCCGCCCAGATTAGCCATGGGCGATACCTACCGTATTTGCTTACCTTAATTGTGTCGGCTACTCTCCCCATAATAGGGTCGTTTACTGCATCCCATATTCTTGCGCCGATGAGCATAATCATAATCCAAAGAGGATTAAGCTGGAAAATATCGGTATAAAACTTTTGCAAAAGAGAAGTAACCAGACCAAACACAAGACAACATGCGGTATCCCCTAGGGCATATCCTAAATAATCCCGACCTTTTAGTCCGCTTGTTCGGGCGATGTTGCTTTGCGCGCTTGTGTTAGTTTGCTCGCTTGAGCTTGTGCTTATTTCAGTCATAAGTTATCTCCTTTGATGAATGACAATCATTGTTAAAAAAATTTATTTTGCCGAAATTGACTTTTCTTCTTCTTTTTTCTTTTCTAATTCAACTAAAAAAGCTTCTTCGCTAAAGGGTATACTTATTTCTTTGCCTGTCCAACCCGAAAGATGTATGGCGTTAGAAAAAGTAAGCCCTATAATGCCTTCCTTGACCGGTGCCAAAAACTTATCGGTTTTGCCTAATAGATAATCGGTATAATTTTTTAGTATGCCAATATGTTGGGGAGGGTTTTTTACAAAGCTCAGATATTTTATTATGCCGCGATAAGATTTCTTTGCGGTTTTTGGTTTGCCCATAAACACCTTATTTTCCTTGCTGAAAACGGGCTCTGATACTGCATTTTCTGTAAAAACAAGTTTGCCGTTTTCGATAACTATTTTTCCGCCGTCGCCGGTAATCTCCAATCGGTTTGTGCCTGGGGCATCGTGAGTTGAAGTGATAAAGACTCCGGTAGCTCCGTTAGCAAAAGAACACATAACCGTGACGTCGTTTTCCACGTTAATTGCTCTGCCTTTTGTATAGGTTTTGGCTGTTACCGAAACAGGGAGGCCTGCAAGATAAGTAAACAAATCAAGTTGATGCGGACATTGATTTATCAGCACGCCGCCGCCTTCTCCCCACCAAGTGCCTCTCCAGCCGCCTTGGTCGTAATATGCTTTTGGGCGATACCAATTGGTAATAATCCAAACTATACGTTTAAGTTCTCCCAACTTGCCACTGTCAATTATTTCCTTTGCCCTTATATATAATGGATTAGTCCTTTGATTAAACATCATTCCAAAAAGCAAATCAGGATGCTTGGTTGCCTCGGCGTTCATTTCTTCAACTTGCTTGGTAAAAACTCCCGCAGGTTTGTCGCAAAGCACGTTTAGCCCCGACTTAAATGCGGCAATAGCTATTTCCGAATGAAAATAATGAGGGGTTTCTACCATGACAACGTCAATTAGTTTGCTGTCAAACATTTGTTGATAGCTTTCAAATACAGCAACTTTTTTTAGATGCTCTTTTGCCCAAGTACGGCGCTCTTTAGATATATCGCATAATGCGGTTAATTGGGCGCCTTTTAACAAAAATTTTAATTTGGTAAGCAGTGTGGTATAAAAAGAACCTTGCTTGCCTATTCCCACAATTCCGTATCTAACTTTTTGCATACTTCCTCCAACTTCTTATTAGTGTATTAAGGTAACCAAAATCAAAAATTAGGTTGCCTTAATGGTGCATTATACTTCTGATATTATTTTTTTAATGTTATTATATTGCCAGATAAATACTTGCTTGCGGCTAATATTTTTGAAGAAGCCTACTTTCATAGCCTTATCTATCTGCCGGAAAGCCTTGTAATAATTATTCATAATAAGTGGCATAAACGGAAACAAGTATACAGGCATTTTTAACAGTGAGTATTTGAGTGTATGAGGTTCTAATGTAAAAAAACCTTCATAATTATCCTGTTTTAGCACAGAAATTATTTTGCGGTATTGACCTTCTCCAATGCCAACTGGCACTTCCACCATATATTTAGAGCAGTCCTTAATATGGTAGTATTCGGTATATTCTTTAAGGGACATAAGAGCATCGATTGGGTCGACTGAGCATTGAACGTAGTTGCTTGCGTCAAAGCACAAAGTAAGTTCCTCGCACTTTAGGGCATTATAAAGCTTAATAACTCTTTCGGGTATGTCGCCATAAATTTTCTTTTCATTTTCGTGCATTAGCTTGACTCCGCTACCTTTGGCAATGGATAAAAACTCTCCGAATTTTTTTACCACCATATCGAAGCAATCATCGGGATTTTTCTTACCATAAAAAAAGGAAAATACTCTGATATATTTGCACTTTGTCATCTGGGCAATTTTTATTAGCTCAGTTAGTTGCGCCTTTTGTTTAGTAAAACCTTCCTCGTCGGAAATGTCAATTTTGCCTATAGGAGAGCCTATGGAAGAAAATTTAATTGCATTCTTTTCCAAAATAGGCAGTATGTTATTTTCAAACTCTTCAGCGGTATAATCTGCAATATTTTTGCCGTTAATATTGCGAGGGCACATATAACTTTCTTTTAACTCTTTTATAAGAGCTATTTGAGTGTCTAAATTGCTGTTTACTTCGTCATAAAATCCCGAAATCGTCACTTTCATTGTTTAGTTTCCTCCACGCATTTTATATTTAATTCTTTTTGGTACTCTTCATCGTCAATTGGCAAGGATATTTCTTTATTTAACCAGTTTGATAGATATATTGCGTTAATCAAACTTATGGAATTTAAGCCTTCCTTAGCTGTTGCTAGCATTTTGCCTTTTCCCATAATATCATTTGCAAATGCCCTAATTGACCTAAGCTGTTGACCTTTTATTATGTCTGCAAGCAAGGTGAAAAAGCCATAGGAGCGGATAAAAAGCGAGCTTAGGGCAAAGCCATAACCTTTTTTGGTCTTTTCGTTTACTAGTCTTTCACTCTTATGTTTCCATACTCGCATAGATAATGTTCCTATTACTATTTTGCCCTTGTCGCAGGCAATTTCCAGGCGGTTAGTGCCTTTTATTTCGTGAGTGGATGCAGAAAACATACAAAAATAGTCTTCATAGTTTAGCATCGCCGAAATATCGTTTTCTACGGTTATATTTCTGTTAACTGTATTTAGCTTTGAAGTAACGCTTGTTGGCATACCTATGAGCCATTGCAAAACATCAAGCTGATGAATACATTGATTTATTAGCGCTCCTCCGCCTTCTCCATTGTAGCTTGCACGCCAAGAACCTTGATTGTAATAAGCTTGAGACCGGTACCAATCACTAATAATGAAGTTAGCCCTGACAATATCGCCCATTTTTCCTGATGATATAAGTTCTTTTGCCTTGCGGTACATACGATTGCTTCTTTGATTGAAAGAAACCCCCACTTTTACCAAAGGATTTGCTTCCGATGCAGAAATTATTCTTTTTGCTGCAGCTGTTGTGACGGAGATGGGCTTTTCTATAAGGGTATTAACGCCGTGTTCTATGCAATAAATTGCTATTTCTTCGTGGCCATAATGCTCTGTTGCTATAAGGACTCCGTCTAATATTTCTTTTTCCAGCATTTCTCGGTAGTCAAGATACTGCTTAGCTTTGGGCGCTAGCTTTGAGCAGCTTTTTAAGGCGGCAGGGTCGTTATCGCAAATAGCTACTAACTTAACTTTATTAAGCAAGCGTAAATTTAGGTTAAAAGCGTGCCTTTTACCCATTCTTCCCGTTCCGATTACCGCAAATTTTAACATATAGCGCCTCAATATCTGTAAGTATTTTTTTATCTAAGTACTCTTCCGCTTCCACCATTTTTGATTAGGCTTTTTACTTCATTTACGTTTACTCTGTTACAATCGCCCTCAATGGTATGTTTTAGAGCGCTTGCCGCCGTGGCAAACTCCAAAGCATCTTGCTTAGAATAGTTGTTTTGCAGGCCGTAAATTAACCCTGCTCCAAAGCTGTCTCCACCGCCTACGCGGTCAACGATATGAAGTGGGTAGGTTTTTGAAAAAAAAGCCTGCTTGTCGCCATAGAGCATAGCCGACCAATTATTGTCGCTTGCCGAAAAACTTTCTCGCAAGGTTATGGCAACTAAGTCAAAGCCAAAACGAGAAATAAGCTGATTACATACATCAATATAGCCCTCTTTATTGAGCTTACCGCTGTTTATATCGCTGTTTTTTGATGTTATATTAAAAACGTCTGCGGCATCCTCTTCGTTAGCAATACATATGTCAACGTATTCCATAAGAGGGGACATAGTAGACATAGCTTTTTCTTTAGACCACAAGTTTTTGCGGTAGTTTAGGTCGCATGACACCTTTATTCCTAGTTTTTTTGCTGTCTTTAGGGCAGTTTCGGTTATTTTTGCCACGTTATCGCCTAATGCGGGCGTTATTCCGGTAAAGTGGAACCATTTAGCGTTTTGTAATATTTTTTCCCAAGGGTAGTCCCTTTCAGTGGATAAAGCGAAAGAGGAATAAGCTCTGTCATAAATAACCTTGCTAGGTCTAACGGATGCGCCTTTTTCCAAATAATATATGCCGAGGCGCTTTCCGCCACGGGCAATATTTTCTACATTTACACCAAAACTTAGTAACTGCCTTATTGCGGCATCGCCGATATCGTTATCGGGGATTTTCGTTACAAAAGAAGTTTGCACTCCAAATGAGGAAAGAGAAACTGCAACATTAGCCTCACCGCCCCCGAAAGTAGCTTGAAAGGATGGCTCTTGCAAAAAACGCAAATTGCCTTGAGGGGCAAGACGAAGCATTATTTCTCCGAAGGTTACCGTTTTCATAAATAATTCTCCTTGCCTAGCGCTATTGTTAGCAAAGCTATTGCTCTTGCTGTTGCGTTTTCTATGTCAGAAGTGCTTCCGCTCATCATCCAGCTGCCACCAACCGCCGCTACAAATGGTTTTGACAGATATTCAATAAAGTTATCAGTATTTATGCCCCCTGTTGGAAGAAAGGACACGGTAGGGAATACCGCTGACAAATCTTTGATTGTCTTAATGCCTCCAAACGCCGCTGACGGGAAAAACTTTATTATATTTAGTCCTAATCTAATTGCATTTATTATTTCGGTTGGTGTTACCGCGCCTGCGATATACGGTACGTTATTTTCTAAGCAAACTTCAAAAACTTCTTCGGATAGCCCCGGAGAAACAATAAATTTTGCCCCTGCTTCTAATGCTTCTATGCATTGAGCTTTGTCAATTACCGTGCCTGCGCCGATTAGCATATCGGGCATTTTTTGCACAGCAAGCGCAATGGCTTCTTTGGCGCATTCAGTGCGGAAAGTTATTTCGGCAACTGATATTCCGCCGTTTTTTAGCGCCGTTAGCTTAGGCACAACCTCGCTCAAGAAATTAAATACAACAACTGGTATTATTTTGTGTTTTTTCAAAAAAGAAAAATCCATATTATTACCTCCTTAAAGAATAAATCCGATTTCCGTCGCGGTGGAATCGAGCACCAGAAACTCTCTGCCGGAGCTGTTGGAGGCGACGGTGCCGTTGTCGCCTGCCGCAAGCTTTTTGTAGCCTGCCGCGATCTTGGCGCCAGCGGGCATTCTGACATAGCCTGCCAG
>CAYIZR010000006.1:0-17197 GCA_964367755.1 uncultured Christensenella sp.
ATGTAATAATATAAAACTGGATACCTAATAAGAGGTATCCAGTTATTATTTGTTACAAGTTACTGCTTAGTAAAAAGACTAAATATAAAAAATATTCACATTAGTTATATCAGCCGAAAGCGACGATATAACTTTATTTTGTAAAGCTTACAAAAAGAGTCTCCAAGCAATCGCTTGGAGACTCAAAAAAGCTATTATTAAATAATAAACTTATTCCGTTCTTAGCGCGGTTACAGGGTCTTTCTTTGCTGCCTTTACCGAAGGTATTAGGCCGGAAACAAGGGTTAAGCAAACGCTTATTATTATAAGAATAACTGCGTAGCCTATGTTCAAATTGGCTATGCCGCTCACACCTACTAGCGAATTTATTATTAAGTTTATTGGTATGCTTAATAAATAGGTTATCAAAACACCCAGCACACCTGCGCAAATCCCAATAATGAAGGTTTCGGCATTAAATAACCTTGTAACGTCCTTTTTCCTTGCGCCGATACTTCTTAGTATGCCTATTTCTTTGGTGCGCTCTAGCACTGACACATAGGTAATTATACCTATCATAATGCTGGAAACAAGAAGTGATATTGCAGTAAAAGCAATCAACACATAGCTTATTATGTCGACCATATCGCTCATCATACTGCCTAATAACTCAGACATATCGGAATATTTCACCAAATCATCCTCTGCCCTGCCATTGTTATAATCGTCAAGAACTTTCTTAATTTGCGACTTTGCCTCAAATGACACAGGATATACGCTGATTTCGTTGTATGTTGCCTTTCCGCCAAGCGCCCTATACGCGCTCATAAACTTTTCTTCTTTTGTCTCACTTGAATCTGAGGTATATTCCAAACCGGTTGTCGGATCAATATTGGGGTTGTTATCCATAAAACTAATTATATCTGAAGCTCCATTTGTGTTTTGCATCCATTCATAAAGTTCTTTGGTATACCCTATACTTGTAGATAATACACCGCTTTCGGTATACTCATTTATCCTCAATATTCCCGTAACAGTAAGAGTTTGGGCGGAGTCAAAGTCTATATCCAATGGAGATTTTGCCACATAGCCACTACCCGACAAGGTATACAAAAGATTGTTGTCAACTATCTTGTACTCCTTGCCTAAAATATCAGAAAATGGATATTCCGTTATTTCGTCCTCGGCATTTTTTAGTCCTAGTGTAATTAAGGTTTTCTCGGGTATTTGGTTGGTTTTGTCAACAATTATTACTATTTCGTTTTTATTAGAAGGCATTTTCCCATCTAATACCTCATATTGAGTAGTTAAAAAGTCTTCCTTCAAAAGCATTTGCCAAGCCGATGATCTATTTTCTATCTTGCTGTACACATCAGCGCCCACAATTTTACCGTAAATATTTAACGACATCCCCGTTTTATAAATTATATCGTTATACCATGCTTTATCCAAATTATTGTTAACATAGTCAATATACTCCTGTGTAATATTATTTTTGCTCATAATCTTGGACATATCTGCGGCTTTTTCAACAAAGAGCTTTTTAAGCGCAGGGAACTCAGGTAAGCCATCATCGTTTCCTCTATTATTCATATAATTCATGGCTTCCGTTATATTGAATGCGCTCTCCTCTACCGTTATTGGGTTGGAAGATAAGGTATCAGCTTGAAGCTTAGAAATATATATATTCATACCGTTAGATATCGACAAAATCAAGGCTATGCCAATAATACCAATAGACCCGGCAATAGAAGTAAGGATAGTTCTGCCTCTTTTAGTCAAAAGATTGCGCCAGCTTATAGACAAGGCGGTAAAAAATGACATAGAAGATTTACCGCTAACTCGCTTTTGTTTTTTTGTTTTATCCTTTGATTCAACAGCTCTTAGTTCCTCTGTCTCTTTAACAAAAATTTCATCCTTTTCGGCAGTATAAGGCGCGGAGTCGGAAATAATTTTCCCATCCCTCATCTTTATAAGACGTGTAGAAAACCTCTCGGCAATATCGGGATTGTGTGTAACCATTATTACAAGCTTGTCTTTGGATATTTCCTTTAGAATCCCCATAATTTGTTCGCTAGTGTCGGTATCAAGCGCACCCGTAGGTTCATCGGCAAGCAAAATTTCAGGGGAATTTACCAAAGCCCTTGCTATTGCGACACGCTGCATTTGTCCGCCCGAAAGCTGATTAGGCCTTTGCTTTAGGTTATCTATCAAACCAACCTGTTCCAATGCTTTTTTTGCCTTGTTTCGTCTTTCTTCTTTTGAAACACCCGAAAGAGTAAGCGCAAGCTCAACGTTACCAAGCACATTAAGATGTGGTATCAAATTGTAAGTTTGGAAGACAAACCCAACTTTTTTATTCCTGTAATAATCCCAGTTGTTGTCCTTAAAATCCTGCGTAGACTTACCGTTTATGACCAAATCACCCGAGGTGTATTTATCCAATCCGCCAATTATATTCATTAGCGTAGTTTTACCGCAACCTGAAGGCCCTAATATAGACACAAAATCACTTTTGCGAAAATCAACAGTTATCCCCTGCAAGGCGTGTATTTGTTGTTCTCCCACCTGATAATCTTTTGTAACATTCTTTAGCTGTAACATCATTTCTCCATTTGCTTATTTAATTTATTTTTTTCATATTATAATAACACATTCTTAAATGAAAATATATTTTTATACCACTAAAAAAATAAATATTAAATTATTTATGTTATTTTGAAAAAGGCAGAGCATCCCTAAAAATAAAAAATATATTGATAAACATTACAAAAATTAGGATGATTAGTAGTGAGTTATTAAGAAATTTACTCTATCACATCCAAATATTGCGCCATTGTTGACCAATAATAATCTGACAAGTAATTGCCGTAGCTGCTAAGAGGAACATATATTTTGCATTTTCTCCTTCCCTCTGCATTAAAGCTTTTTTGCCTTTTTTGTTGCCGTTTCACCTTATATTTAGTATTGAATAATGCCCTTTCTTATGCTATACTAGTTTAGTTGTAAACAAACTTTAGGAGAAATTTTAATGACGAATTTTTTTCATAAGCTTTTTGGCACCAACCCACATGACGGTGTTCAGCCCAAAGAAGCTTTAAGCTACAGTCTTGCAGGACTTGGTCAAAATCTTATTTGCGGACTTGTAGGCTCTTTTATCAGCTTTTATTATACCAACGGACTTCTTATCGCCCCTACTACTGTAGGTTTAATTATGCTGTTTGTTCGTGTATTTGACGCAATGAATGACCCTGTAATGGGAAGTATCGTTGACAGAACACGCACAAAGTATGGCAAATGTCGGCCTTTTCTTCTATGGATGCCTATCCCTATTGCAATAACAACTGTTCTTTTGTTCTTACCACTTAATCCCAATACCACAGCAACTGTCATCACTATGACGATTATTTATCTTATTTGGAGTATCCTATATACAATAGTAGACGTACCTTACTGGGGTCTAGCCACCGCTATGACTACAGAAACCAACCAAAGAGGAACTATCCTAACTGTTGCGCGTATTTTCTGTACTTTGGGCGCGGGTGTTATTTCCATTCTTATTCCTAATGTATCAGGAGCTTGGATAAAACCTTATACCAACGCAGACGGAGCTATTCTAGAAGGTAGCGAAAGTCTTGCTGCGGCGGCTTTGCGACAAAATTACTGGTGGCTCGCTCTGATTATTGTAGCGGTAGCTGTACCCACATTCTTTATCGGTTTTAAGAACACAAAAGAAAGATTTTACAGCAATGAGGCAACGCGTTCTTTGAAACAAAATCTTAAGCTTTTATTCAAAAACAAACCATTGTTACTTATTATCCTAAGTGGTATCTTAGGCAGTGGAAAAATGCTTTATATGTACAGTGGCATATATGTTGCCCAATATAACCTTGCGGAAATGGGCATAACTCTGCTCGGTATGAGAGGCGCCGGACTGTTTACCCTTATTACCATGGCAGTTGTGCCAGGTGGCTTGGCCGCCTCAGTGCTAGTGCCTTGGTTTACACGAAAATTCGGCAAGAAACCTACATTTATTTGGTCACATATCTTCGGCGGACTTGTATTGTTTGTAATGTATTTCTTCGGTTGGAAAAGCAATGTGGGCTTGCTTATCAATTTGTTAGGGCTAGTGCTGCTTGGCATACCACAAGGATTTAGTAATATAATAACCTATGCTATGATAGCCGACACAGTCGACTATCTGGAGTGGAAACAAGGCACAAGAGCAGAAGGAATATGTTTTGCAATGCAAACCTTTATAAATAAAATAGCTATGGCTATAGGCGCTGCTGTTACCTGTTTTGGGCTAGGTTGGGCAGGAATAAATGCAATAGACGTATCAACTTTTACTATTGCAGGAAACGAAAAGGGACTAAATATGATGTTTATGCTATCTACGCTTGTCCCCGCTGTCAGTATGATTGCTTGCGCAATACCTTTGTTCTTTTATGATTTTGATGAAAAAGCTCAAGCTAAAGCAGTGGCCGAAATAGCAGAGCGCAAAGCTCAAGAAGGATCACTCGCTTAAACTATAATTAAAGGAGGGAATATTATGATCTTAACGCTACCCAAAAAGTTTAATAACGCCATTATGGACATATTTGTACCCGAGGATAACCCTTTGTTTAAGATTACTTTGGTTACAGGGGGAATATTGCTCTACAATATAAGTGGAGTACTAATTGCGCAGATTTTCGCCAAAGAAAATTCGGCTACCGCTTCAGTTGCAGACAGCGCGTCTATAAAAATAGAAAAAGGCGCAAACGGTTACACAATCAGCCAACCGGAAATTCAGTCCACAGAAAAGAAAAAAATCAACCGCCCTTTGAGCGAAAGAGTTTTGAAATCAGAATTTACACTTTTTGGAAAACCTCAATTTGGTCACTACCAAATATTCGAAAAAAAACCTTCCGAAAAAAAGCCCTCTGTTGTAGCTACTGTTATTACTTCACCTATCGATGATAAGCACTTAAAAATAAAAATTGAAGAAGGTGGCAATGTATTGCGGATTATTACCATAATCCTTGCTATTGCTCTTTTATAATAATATTTTTTACAAACAAAAAGGCTGCTGTTGCAGCCTTTTTTTCTTAGTGTTTACTCGCTTGCTTTCGGACCTTTTATTTGATACTTATCTCTTAGTTGCTTCTCTAAAACATCGGCAACTTCAGGATTTGAGTTCAAAAACTCTACAGCCTTGTCTCTGCCTTGGGCAATTCTATCTTCCTTATAGCTATACCAAGAGCCTGTCTTTTTGATAAGGTCTTGATCTGCCGCTAAATCAAGTATACAACCGTTTTTGGAAATACCCTTTCCAAAAATAATATCGAATTCGCAGTTCTTAAACGGTGCGGCCATCTTATTTTTAATTATTTTTACCCGTGTTCTGTTACCTACTATTTCCGAATTATTACCCTTGATTGCTTCGGCCTTTCTAACGTCAAACCTCATACTAGCATAAAACTTAAGAGCTTTACCTCCAGCGGTGGTTTCGGGATTGCCGAACATAACTCCAATTTTTTCTCTAAGCTGGTTGATAAAGACTATACATGTGTTGGATTTTTTTACAACTCCAGTGAGTTTACGAAGCGCTTGACTCATAAGCCTTGCTTGCAAGCCTACGTGAGAATCTCCCATCTCTCCTTCTATTTCCGCTTTGGGCGCAAGGGCGGCAACGCTGTCTATTACCACAACGTCAATACTTCCGCTCTTAACAAGCTCTTCGGCAATGTCTAGCGCTTGTTCGCCATTATCCGGCTGTGAAACGTACAGATTACGCAAATCAACTCCCAAGTTCTCGGCATAGGTAGGGTCTAGCGCATGTTCGGCATCTATAAAGGCAGATATACCTCCCAATTTTTGAGCCTCGGCAATAATTTGCAAAGCCAAAGTGGTTTTCCCGCTGGACTCAGGCCCATATATTTCTATTATTCTACCTCTAGGCACTCCGCCTATTCCCGTAGCAATATCTAGTGTCAAACAGCCCGTTGGAATAATATCAACTTCCACTCTCGCGCCATCTGTAAGCGTCATAATTGAACCCTTGCCAAAATTCTTTTCTATTGCCGCTATTGCCAAATCTAAGGCCTTTCGCTTATTCTCCGCATTGATTTTTTCGCTAGCCGTAGCAGTTTTCTTTTTGTTGTCTTCCATTGTAATTTTCTCCTTGTTACAAATTTTTATTTAGTTGCTGCCACGTATAAAACAATGCGGCATTTTTTGCACTCTTTCTTATTTGTTCCCGTGTTCCCGTAAAATAATTTTTTATTGCTATTGTCTCTGCCTCTGCCATAGCTATGCCAATATAGACTAGACCTACCGGTTTTTCCTCGCTGCCTCCCTCCGGGCCTGCTATCCCTGTGGTAGAAAGCGCAACGTCTACATTGTCACTTATAAGCCCGTAGGCCATTTCTTTAGCAGTTTCTTCACTGACCGCGCCAAATTCCATTATGGTGTCTTTTTTGACGCCCAGGCGGTTTTCTTTGGAGAGATTACTATAAGTAACCAATCCCTCAAAAAACACTTGGCTTGCTCCGCTCACATTTATAATACTACTTGCTACCATTCCGCCTGTACAACTTTCAGCAGTAGCAATTCTTACTCCGTTGGCAATCAAAAAATTAACTAGCGTTTGTTCCAAACTTATATCCTTTACACTATATAAGCCTTCCTCTAGCAACTCACAAACGTCATAAAATTCCTCTTTAGAAATATCTTCAAAATAAACGGCGTTGTCCATACAGTTGCTCAACACAAAAAACTCATTAAGGCTAGGTTTGGCGCTCTTTATCATTTCTTCCAAACCGTTAGCTTCGCCAAAATACCGTAAAACTGCTTTCATTGTTTAGCCTCCTATACCGTTTCTCCGTATAAATGGAAATCGGCGCGGGTTATTTTTACTTTATAAACGCAACCTACTTCAAGTTTTTGTTGGGAAGTAAAATACACGTTGGTATCTATTTCCGGGGCATTAAACTCGCTTCTTCCATAAAAACATTGTTTTTTATAGTCTATTCCTTCGTAAAGGACTTCCAAAACCTTATTTATATACTTCGTTTGCTTTTCTCTCGTGGCAATAACTTGAGCTTTTTCACATTCTTTTACCCAACTTAGTATAGTTTTCTTTGTTTGGGTGGCTTTTAGTTTGTAAGCCGGCGTCCCTTCCTCCCTTGAGTAGCTAAAAAATCCCGAATAATCCAAAGCATCCTTAACAAACTTTCTAAGCTTTATATTAGCTGTCAAATCTTCGGTAGGATAACCTACTATAAATGAACTTCTCAAAGCAATATTATTGTAGTCATTTTTTATTTTTTCCAGCAACGCTTTTATTTCTTTTTCTCCCGAGCGACGGTTCATTGTTTTTAATACCTTATCGTCTATGTGTTGAAAAGGAATATCCAGATATTTTGCCACCTTTTCGTTGCCGCTTACAATACTAAGTAATTTGTCATCTATCCTTTCAGGATAAGCGTACATTACTCTTATTTTCCAAAAATCAAGTTTGCTTAGCTCTTCTAATAAGCGGCACAAGGCAAACTCTCCATAAATATCCTTACCATAATATGTAGTATCTTGCGCCACCAAAATCAATTCCTTTACGTTATCGTTAACAAGCTCCCTAGCTTCAGCGATAATTTCTTCCATGGGGCGGGAAACATATTTACCCCGTATATAAGGAATGGCACAGTATGCGCATCTATTGTTACACCCGTCGGCTATCTTTAAGTATGCATAATGCATAGGAGTAGTCAGCGTTCTTTTATCTTGAAATACATAATTACAGTTGTTTATCCCAAACATATTGCCAACTATTTTTACAATATCAACTTCGTCGGCTATATTTACAAAGCAATCCACCTCGGAAAAATCAACTTCACTACCGTATCTTTGCGCAAAACAGCCAGTTACTATAAGTTTTTTTAGCTTGCCACTTTTTTTATACTCGCTAACGCCAATAATGGTTTGAATAGCTTCTTTTTTTGCTTTGTCTATAAAGGCGCAGGTGTTTATTACTATAAATTCAGCCACCTCTTCATTTACCAAAGTATGTCCTGCGTTTTGCAAATTATAAAGCATTTTTTCGCTGTCTACTCTATTTTTGTCACAGCCTAATGTTATTAGACTAAAATCCATATTTCTCCTTTTATTCTAATGGCTCTTCGGGATACATCTCATTAAACTGCTCTTTTGTAATAAGTATGTTCCTCTTATTGCCGCTATAAGGCGGGCTAATAAAGCCTTTCTTTTCAATATAGTCCACTAATTTTGCTATTGAGTTAAAGCCCTTGCTCATCTCCCTTTGCAATAAAGATGCCGACACCTTGTTTGTTTCAAGGCAAATTCTCAATCCTTCTCTAACTAATATTTGGAAGTTTTCGTCATTGTCCAAATCCTTCTTGACAAAGCTAGGTGTCGTGGCGGTGGTATTTTTTATTTCTTCAACCACGCCTTCTTCCTTACCGCCTCGTAAAATCCTGTCAATTGCATAATAATCGAATTCCACCGCATTGTTTTTCTTAATATACCCCACCATATCTTCGATTTCTTTGGTGTCAATATATGCGCATTGCGCCCTTTGCATCTCGGTGCCCTTCTTTATATACATATCGCCTCTTCCAAGCAGCGTTTCGGCGCCTTTTGCCTTGAATATAACCATACTATGATTATAATCTCCTACCTTAAAGGCAATTTTCGTATTTAAGTTGTTTTGGATTTCGTTAGTAATTACCTCTTTTACCGGGTTTTGTGTGGCAAAAATAAGATGTATGCCCGCTGCCCTTGCCATTCTTGCAAGAGAACAAAGATTGGCATCCATAGACTTGCCCGACTTCGGGTCAGTCATAAGCTCGCTCGCTTCGTCAATAATTATTACTATTCTGGGAAGCTTATCCTCCTTAGGCATTGTTAAGTTATATTCTTTCAGATTACGGCAATTTAACTTTTTGAACACACCAAATCTTCTCATTGTTTCTTCTCTAATCCACTTCAAAGCATTGTTTATTTCGGCTATGTCGCTAAGTGGATTGTTAAACAACATATGGGGAAGTCCGGCATAGGGCGCCATCTCCACTGTTTTTAGGTCAATAAGCACAAGCTTTAATTCTTCGGGAGAATATCGGTACAAAATACTTGCCAAAATTACGTTCAGGCATACACTTTTTCCACTTCCGGTAGTGCCTGCCACCAATGCGTGAGGCATCGCTGCCAAATCGTCTATCAAAATTTTGCCATCGGCGGTTTTGCCTAGAGCTAGCACAATATCTCCCTTTGCATTGACATAATCGGGAGAAGAAATTATTTCTTTGAAGCTAACTGTTGCAGTAATTTTGTTGGGTATCTCTATCCCAAAATAGGCGCTGTCGCCAATTTGCGGAATAATATTTATTTCTTTTTGCGAATGCAGCAACCGCTGAATATCCATTTTTGCCGAATAAACCTTGCTAATCGGACATTTTTCGCTCAAGTCCAATACACAAATAGTAATGGTAGGCCCTTTAATTGCCTTAATTAAGGTTACATCAATATTATAATTTTTGAGTTTTTCTTCAAACACCTCTTTTAGTTCTTCATAATTTTCCACATAGGGCGAAAAATTGGGGGATGGATGCTCAATTAAGGCGCTTATAGGAGGACGGTCGTAAGGAGCTAAAGGTTTCTTGGTGGTGCTTATTACCGCTTTATCCTCTTTCTCTAGCTTTTCTTCTATTTTAGTTATTTTTTCCTCTTTAATAGCATTAACAGGCGCTTTATTTACATTTATAGGTTTGGGAGCATCTGCTCCGCTCTCCTGCCTTATTGCTTGGACAAAACTGCTTTCCTTAATCTTAGGCAACTCCTCGTCAATGTTTTCTTGAACAACTATTTCTTCTTTCTTTTCGTTGTTAAAAATAGTTTCTGTAGGGATATAGGGATTGTAGCCCATTGTTTCTTCTATATCACCACCTATTGTTTTTTCATTTTCTTTATTTTTTTGTTCCTCTTCTATATTATAAAAGAGCTTCTGAGCCGCTGCGTTTTTTGCCTCTTGGCGCTTTTTGTCAAGTGGCAAAAATTGTTCAAACCCCTGCATTAGGTCGGTTTTTTTCTTTTCTACAGGCTCAAAAGTATATTCTTTTACTCCGTAAGAGTCGCTTTTTATTTCCAGCTCCTCAAGCACTTTCTCTTTTTCTATACTGCCAAAAAGAATTTCTCTTGCTGACAACGGGGTGTCCTCTGTACTCTTTTTTGCTTCGGCTTTTGCTGCCTTCTTTTCTGCCTTTGTCGGCAAAGGCGGCGAAACAGGCTGTGTTTCTTCTTGAGTAATATTTTTGTTATATATATCTAAGGTCGAAACTTCTTTCCTTTCTACCTTGCTCTTCTTTTTTGTGGAAAGGAAAATATAGGGCTTAATTATTAAAAATCCGCAAAGAGCGGTCAACGCAAAAAATACGGTAATTGACGCTACATATTGCAGAGGCAATACTATTGGCGCAGTAATCAAACTAAATAACACGCCACCAACTGTTGAAGACTCATAAGCAACGGTAACATAGCTGCCAAATCCCAGGCTGCCACTCGCTTTTCCCATCAAAGCTATATGTATGGTAGCAATCAAAAGTATGTATGTTATGGGAATAAGTATCTTGTTATTTTTGGATAATTTTATTTTTATTTTTTTCCAAGTTAAAAAAAGCGCGACATAACCACATATCAAATACAAATATGCGACGTATCCAAAAACACCAACAAAAACATTAGCTGTTGACGGCACGCATAGCAATACCGTCAATACGACAAGTATTGCCGCAATCAATAAAAGCTTTGCATTTTTTATAAGAAACCCCTTCATCTCACTCCTGTTTGCCGTTCTTAAATAATGACAACAAATCTGTCTCGGTCTTTTGCCCAACATAGCTAAGAGAACATTTGTCAAAATTAAAAATCTTTGCCACTGCCTCATCAATATCTACCATAGTAATCTTTTCTAGGGCGCGCTGACAGTTGCGGAAAGTAACGGCTTTGTCTAATTGAATAATATTCCTTCCGGCAATTCTCATACTGTCGGCTGCGCTTTCCTCTCCCATAATAAGGGATGTCATAAATTGCGCAATTGCCTTTTGATGTTCTTCCTTAGTGAAACCTTTTTCTTTTACCTCCAAAATAATATCTCGGATAGCTAAAAGAGCTTTCTCTACCTGGCTTGGCGATGTTGCAAAAGATATATCAAAAAATCCGTTATTTACATAATGGGTGGGAGAAGAACCTATTCCATAAACCAAACCCATTTGCTCACGAACCTTTTGGAACAACCTGCTGCTCATTCCTCCACCTAGCATATAACCGATAATAAACGGCGCATAATCCTTTTTACGATTCAAATAATAGGAAGGAAACCTCAAAAAAACATTGGATTGCTCGTTAGGCTTAAAAGTATAGCTTTGCTTACTGTAGGACCTTAACTTCTTAAGTTTTTCCCTGACCAATTCTTTTTTTATTAATTTCTTTTCGAATATTTCTTCCACCATCAAAAGTGCGTCTTCTTTTTTTAGACTTCCCACAATAGAAATCACGGTGTTTTCGGGGACATACCACTTGCTTACAAAATCTATTATATCCTCTCTACTAAAGTTCCTTACTTTGTCGGCAGTGCCTAGAATAGGTCTAGCAAGTGGCGCATTCCCATAAAAAATACCGCTCATTTTTTCATAACACAAATCTTCGCCGTCATCTTCATACATATTTATTTCTTCTAAAACAACACCTTTTTCTTTTTCTATATTTTCTTTAGTATAGGTGCTGTTTACAAGAATATCAAAGAGCATCTCAAGACAACTCTCGGCGTATTTGGCCATACCCACTGTATAGTAACAAGTATAACTTCTGGTGGTAAAAGCATTGATTTGAACGCCTTTGTTGTCCATCTCATTGGCTATATCAAAAGCCGACCTCTTTTCTGTTCCCTTAAAACTCAAATGTTCCAAAAAATGCGCAAGTCCATTATTTTTTTCTTCTTCATAAGCAGAACCCACCCCCACAAAAACACCTATTGCTATTGACTTAGTATATGGCTTTCTCTCAAAATATAAGCGTAAACCGCTCGGGAAGGTATGGTACTTTGGCATAAATATCGACTCCTAATATTTTATATATAATTATATTTATTATAAACTATTTATCCAATATTTACAACCTAAATTTATGGCAAAAAATTCTAAGAACTATAAAAATTGTGTAAAAAATACTTGACACTGCATACTGTGTTATGTATAGTATTATACAAAAGGAGGTATTCAATGGATTCACAATTAAAAAAAGGACTTTTGGACGCCTGCGTTCTAGCAGATTTGTTAAGCCATGACAACTACGGATATATGTTGTTGCAGGATATCAGTCCGATTGTCTCAATTTCGGAAAGCACGCTTTACCCTATTTTGCGAAGATTAGAAAAGGCAGGAGCTTTGCGCACATATACCCAAGAAAAAGACGGACGGCTTCGAAAATACTATTCAATAACAATAGAAGGTAAAAGAAAACTAGATTATTTTATAAAAGAATGGGCACAAGTTGTCAAAGTATACGATTATATCATCAGGAGGTTACATCCATGACAAAAAAAGAATTTTTGTTTTATTTACGCAAAAAGTTGCGCCATTTTCCCCCGTCGGAAATAGAAAGCGCCCTTGATTATTACGACGAGGTAATAAACGAAAAAATGTTAAGAGAACATTTATCGGAAACTCAGGCTGTAGCTTCATTAGGAAGACCTGCCGACGTTGCTAAGCTTTGCGCTTCAGAAATGCTTATTGACAGCAAACAAAAAAACCCCGGTAAAGCCGCTATGATTTTCCTTGGCGTGCTTGCTTCTCCTGTTTTGCTTCCCCTTGGCATAGTTGCCTTTGTTATTCTAGCGGTAATTTTTGCAATTTGGATAAGCTTAGTTGCTAGTTTCGGCGCGACGGCAATAGGCGGCATCGCTTTTGCTGTAGGCGGAGGCATTGCTCAAGTGGGCTTTGTTCCTAGCTTCACAGCGGTGGGCGCAGGGTTGCTAATCTTTGCCACTTTTGCCTTTCTTAGCATAATCTTTGCATACTACGGAGGCAAACTTATTACTTGTTTTATATCTTATATTGCTAAAACTATCTCGAGAAAGCAAAATAAAGGAGTTGCCTTATGAAAAAAATATTTACTGTCTTATTAGTTATATTTGTTGTTGCCTTAGTTATGGTAGTGACAGGCGGAGTTATTATGTGGAAAAACCCTGATAAGTACCCTATCTTTGCTAGGGAAACATTTGTGGAAAAAACCCTTACCGAAGAAGATGTCGTAACTTCCTTTTATTTGGAAGCGGCCTCAGACGACGTTGATATTTATCCTTCCGAAAATGGGAAATTATCCATAACTTATTACGAAAGTGAAACTTTCCGCTACACTTACGACTTTAAGGACGGCAAGGCTACTTTTTCCGATGATTCTCAGTTTGATATAAAGAACTTGTTTAAGTTCCATTGGTTTAACGATAGGCCAAATATGAAAATATATTTACCCGACACCATAAGCTCAACTTTATCTTTAGATATAGCAACGGGCGAAATATCTTTCAAAAACAGCAATTTTACTTTAATTAGCTTATATATAAATGTTGCCAGCGGCGAAATAGAGCTATCCGATATTACTACCAACAACTGCCGTATCAATTCTAGCAGTGGAAACATTAGCCTTAATAATATTAGCTCCCAAAGTGTTACTCTAAAAGTGAGCAGCGGTGATGTATCCATCGACAACAGCGAACTTAATGACCTTGATATAGACATCAGTAGTGGTGATTTTGTCTCTCACAATCTAACCACCGAGGGCGTCACTTGCAATGTATCTTCGGGTAATGTTCGTTTAGGAGTAACAGGTAATTCCTCCGATTATACCATCAAGGGCGAAACATATTCGGGCAAAATCACATTAAAGTTTGGTGGTGCGGAAACAAAAATGGAAAACAAGGTTTTTTACGGCAACGGCCCTAAATTGATTAAAGCAACAATAAGTAGTGGGAATCTAACCGTTATAGCCGACTAAACTAGTTGTTTTATAGTTTTTTATAACCCGCAGTTGGCAATTACTATAAATCCAAATGCGGGTTGTTTTTTTTACCATATTATGATAACATATATTGGTTAATAAATGGATTCTATTAGGGGGAATAATGTTGACAGTTAAAAATTTAACTAAAATTTATCGGCCCAAAAAGGGCTTGCCGGTTACCGCGCTTAGCGATGTTTCATTGACCTTTCCCGACAAGGGAATGGTCTTTTTATTGGGTAAATCCGGCAGCGGCAAGTCCACGCTACTCAATTTGATAGGCGGACTTGACAATTTCACTTCGGGAGAAATAATAATCAAAGGCAAATCCTGTAAGGATTTTAAGCCAAGTGACTTTGACGCATATAGGAATACCTTCATTGGCTTTATCTTTCAAGAATTTAATATTTTGGAAGAATACAATGTAGGAAAGAATATTGCTCTTGCCTTAGAAATACAAAACAAAACAGCGCCTAGGGATACCGTAGAAGCCTTGATGGATACCGTAGACCTCGATAAATCGTATTATGAACGCAAAGTAACCGAGCTTTCGGGCGGACAAAAACAAAGGGTGGCAATTGCCCGCGCGCTTGTAAAAAATCCAGACATTATTTTGGCGGACGAGCCTACGGGCGCACTTGATTCCACAACAGGAGAGCAGGTGCTTAGCGCCCTGAAAAAGATTTCCGAAACCAAACTTGTAATCGTTGTTTCCCACGACAAAGAAAACGCCGAAAGCTACGGCGATAGAATAATAGAACTAGCCGACGGAAAAATAATCTCCGACCGCACGCCGTCTTCAAGCAAAAATAATATAACTCTGCTGTCTGAAAACATAGACGGTTCTTCAATTACAGACATCGACCTATCTTTGAAAAAAAGCAGATTGCCCCTAAAAGTAGCTATAAAAATGGGCATTTCGGCATTAAATGTAAAAAAAGTCAGGCTTGCTTTCACTATTTTGCTTTCTTTTATTGCTTTTACCATATTCGGGTTAAGCGCCACTTTTGCCGCCTTTAACCCCAACAAATCGGAAATGGAAACCATAAAAATGAACGGAGAAAACACTTTGATTGCAAAATCCATTGCTATAGGTGACTATTCTTTCTTCGGATCGGATCTCAATGAAGTAGGCTCAGGCTTTACCCCTGAGCAAATTGCCGAAATAGAACGCATTACCGGGAAAAAAACTCTTACTGTTTACAACAATAAAGACTTTTTTAGAGAACAAATCTATTCTTTTAACAATAATTTTGCTAATTATCCGTCTTCTATTTATTACACCGATCATTTGTCGGGCTTTTTGGAAGTTCCTCAAGAAAGCACAGCAAATTTGCAGTCAGCGGCCATAGGTAGCCGCCTCCCAATGTCTGGTAATTTCAACGAAATTGCCATATCTGACTATATAGCCGACAGCTTTATAGAGTGTGGAATAAATTATGACGGTACTCAAAAGTATATAAACAGTTATGAAGATTTGCTCGGCGAAAAAATTGCTTTAATCCAAAATAATTCCTTTTCCACTGATACTTTGGATATGACAATTGTGGGAGTATACAAAACAGACATTAACAAGGAAAACTATGCTTCCTATAAGGAAAAAGTAGAAGGCTCTGCTCTTGACAGGTCGATGCTGCTAGCCTTAGATAATATGATAATAACTATGGGCTTTGTTGCGCCTGGCTTTATTTTGCCAACAGCCGCCGAAAATACAAGCGAAAAAATGGTAAAGGGTTGGGACTTTGAAGCTTTGCAAAACCTTGAAGGTAGCATATATTATATGGACAAGCTTAATACTTTGGACGGGGTGGACGAATTGTATCTAGACGGGCGGGAATTGTCGGATCTTGCCGAAGATGAAATAGTAATTAGTCCCTATCTTTTGAATGATTCTTACTCTTTTTATGGAGACGTTGAAACAATTTTTGACGGACTTAGCGATGAAGAAAAACAGATAACAATATATCATAACCGCATAAAAATAGGAGAATATAAGGTTGCGGGAGTATATATGCAAAGCTCTTCTTCCTTTATTTATCTTTCCGATTCTTTATACGATACTCTCCTTGAAGAAAACGAACAAACCAACACAAGTTTTAGTGTCGATCGCAACGATTACTCTATAGCGCAAAAGGGCGGCGGTATAAAATACGATATGCACAAAATCTGGAAAGCATCCGCGTACGATTTTTCCCAAATGAACATTTACTGGGGCAAAAACGGCACACCAAAAACCTCTCTTGCTGACAATGAAATAATTTTGAACTCACACTCATTAACCGAATACTCCAATACATCTTCTTGGCAAGAAATAGACTACAAAAAAGCCTATGATACAATGGAAAAGAATGTTATGTTCGGACGATGCATTTGGAACTACCTGGATAATGACGCAATTTATCAGGTAATAAGCGGGATAGAGGTTACTGTTGTGGGCATATACTTTGATGATACTTACAACGTTTCTTTATTTAGCGATAGCGCTTATGCATCAGCTAATAAGATAACTAATTATCCTATAAATGTACTTATTAACTTATCCGATAACCAAAGCAAAAATAAAGAGCTCTTCAACTATTTAGATAGTTTAACACAAAACGAAAATGGTATAAATAACCAAATAAAGCTGTATAGCTCTTCAACGACTATACTCGATGAGGCTTATTATTATACCCAAAGTTTTAAGAAAGTGTTTTTGTACGGCTCAATAGGCATGAGCGTTTTTGCCGGACTATTGCTTATGAATTTTATTGGGGTTAGTATTGTTAATAAAAAGAAAGAAATCGGCGTTCTAAGGGCCATTGGAGCAAGTGGCAAGGACGTCTGCAAAATCTTTTTAAGCGAAGGAATTTTTATCGGTTTAATCAACTTCTTGCTTTCCTACATTGCCTTGATAATAATCAGTATTGTAATAAACCATAAGCTGTCGATATCGGTACTTATCCCCGGCGTCTTGCAGGCAGTTCTTATGCTGGCACTTTCTTTGGGTATAGTTTTTGTTTCTACAATTCTCCCCATTATAAAAATAGCTCGCAAAAAACCTATTGATGCAATAAATAACAGGTAATTAGTCGTATTTATATTTATAAAAACCTCCGAAAATTTTCTCGGAGGTTTTTACTTATTTTTTTGGTTATTTTTTACACATTCCGCTATCCATATTTTGTGT
>CAYIZR010000007.1:0-16541 GCA_964367755.1 uncultured Christensenella sp.
GGATATGGCGGCAAACCGCCACAATAAACGGGAAAAACTATTCCCAGTCGATTCCCTTTTATTTCTTTTTCTAGAAAATCGAAAACGTCAATTACTTTTTCGCCCTCTTTGGCAAGTTTTTCTGCCACATAGCGAGAATTCCCCGTTCCAGAAAAGTATAAAATCATAAAGCCTCCCTAAATTGCTTGCTGCTATGTCTATTTGTTATATTTTTAAGGCTGTCATTTCTAACAGCCTTAGTTATCCTTATTTTAATTCGAACACTACCGCCTCGTAAGGCTTAAGTATCATATCCTTCAAAGTTATTTCCTCTTGGTAGTTATGAATAACCGTGGTTATTTGATTGTATCTTAGCTCTTTCGGGCAAGAAAAAGGAACTTCTTTGTTTTTGAAGTTGCAAATAACAAAAAGTTTTCTGTTGTCTTGAGTCCTTGTGTATACAAACAAATCTTTATTGTTTTCGTCTACAGCTTCGTACTTTCCTTCTCTAATAATATCGCTGTATTCGCTGTCTATGCGCAATTTAATAATTTCTTTATAAAAATAAAAAATGCTATTTTTATCCTTTAATGTATCCTCTACGTTAATTTCTTTATAGTTAGGATTGGGAGCGAACCAAACTTTATCAGCTTTTGAAAAGCCTGCGTACTTGGCGCTTGACCATTGCATAGGCGTCCTTCCGTGGTCACGACTCCTTTTATTCATAATCGCAATAAAAACTTTTTTCATAAAAGGAATATTCTTTATCATTTTATAAATATTGAGAGCAAGCTGGTCGCGCATATCCGATATATCATTAAACTTAATATTCGTTTGCCCGATTTCCTGACCTTGATAAACGTATGGACAGCCCTGCATCATATGCAGGCTAACAGCAAGCATTTTTGCCGCTTCCACTCTTTTATCCTTGTAATCGCCCGTTAGCCTTGGCAAGCTTCTTGGTTGGTCGTGATTTTCGTAATATAAGCTATTCCACGCCTTATTATATAACTCTGTTTGCCACTTGCCCATTACTTTTTTGAATTTAACAAAATTAAGCTTCTTGGGGATAACTTCCATTATCATATCACAACCCATATGCTCAAATTGGAATACGGTATCTAATTCTTCCCTGTCCTCTCCTGTGTAGAGCAAACCTTGTTCTATAGTAACGCCAGCCGCTTCCCCTACCGTCATACAATCATACTTAGACAAAACTTTCTTATTAAGATCCTGTAAATACTCGTGTATTCTCGGTCCGTGCAAGAATTTTTCATCTCCGCGTATTCCAATGCGCCATTTTCCGTCAGGGATACTTCCATCGGGATTGAAACATTTAGAAATATAGGTTATTACGTCACAACGGAAGCCGTCAACGCCTAAATCCAGCCAATATTTTACCAAATCATGTACTTCCTGCCTAACTTTGGGGTTTTCCCAATTTAGGTCGGGCTGCTTTTCCGCCCACAAATGCATATACCACTCTTTGGTAGTTTCGTCATATTTCCACGCAGGGCCACCAAAACGAGACGTCCAATTGTTGGGAGGCTTACGTCCGTTTCTGCCCTTTCCTTTTCTCCAAATATAATAATCTCTATAGGGGTTGTCTTTGCTTTTTTTGCTCTCTATAAACCATTTATGCTCGTCACTTGTATGGTTTACCACAAGGTCCATAACTAGCTTGATTTGGCGAGAGTGCATGCCTTCTATCATTTCCTTCCAGTCATCTAGTGTGCCAAAATCATCCATTATATCACGATAATCGCTGATATCATAACCGTTATCGGCATTGGGAGATTTGTAACAGGGGCTAAGCCATACGCAGTTGACACCCAAATCTTTTAGATAATCCAATTTTGCGGTGATTCCCTTTAAGTCACCTATACCATCACCGTTGCTATCATAATAGCTTCTCGGATAAATCTGGTATATTACCGCATTCTTGTACCAACGTGTTTTTTCCATTTTACGCTCCAAAAATAAATTTATTTAGTCAGCAGCGTCATATATCGCTTGCTTTTTTTCTGCTTTTGTTAGTCTTCCTATCTGTTTACTGTCGCCGTGTTTTACAAACAACATAATAACTAGAGCTATTGCAACGGCAAATGCCGAATAGGCAAAAAGATATTTCATCCCAATGTTGTCCATTACCAAACCCGCTAAGGTTGGTGTGATAGCCTGGGCAGACATTGTGGCAGTATAATAAAACCCTGTGTATTTGCCTATCTCGTCGGCATCAGCAAGCTCTACCACCATAGGAAAGGTGTTTACGTTGGTAATAATCAAGCCAAAACCAGCTATTAGATAGAACAGCGAGAATAGTACCGCAGGAAGCGTAGGTGTTGTACTTTGCCGAACAAATAAGAAAATAAGTAAAAAAGACACTATCGCAAGGCTAAAACCTAAAATTATTGATTTTCTTCTTCCAAATTTTACTGCAAGAATACCTACCGGAATAAAGGCTATAGCCGACATTCCCATACTTACACCGCTAACAATTGATGCAATACCCGGATCAAGATTAAGTGCCTTGGTTGCATAAATCGACATTGTGGAAGAAACTGCATTGTACCCCATAAACCACATAAATATCGAAGCCAAAATGAGCAAGAAAGACTTAAACTTTGCCTTTTCTTCGGCTGACCTTTCCCTAAGTGGAGGCTTTTTGATTTTTTCGCGGTCAGCTTTTATTTCTTCGGCGCTATATATGCCGTATTCCAAACTAAGGTCTTCACATTCTTTCGTCCATTTTCTCTCTTTTACAAGCAAAATATAGCCCATAAGAAGTAGGAGCATTGCGCCTGCTACCGCCGAGAAGATAATAATGTAGTTGTTAATATCGGTACGGAAAAGAACTACCGTATAAATAATAAACGCTATTGCCGCGCCCACTCCGCCGGCAAGGTTAATGATCGCGTTGCCTTGAGACCGCAAAGGTTTTGGCGTAACGTCTGGCATCAATGCCACAGCAGGAGAACGGAAAGTTGCCATCGCCAGCAATGTAAATAACAAAATTATCATAAATCCTATAAGACTGTTTCTTCCTGCATTAGATGTAAGCACTTCATCGTTGATTTGCTCGCTCATCCATACCTTCATTCCACTGGAAACATATTTGTTATAATCGGCATTTTCTGCTTTTAATACGTCATATTCTTCTTTGGTTACTTTTTGTAGATTATAATAATACGTTTTGCTAATTGCGCCACTGGTGCTTACGTAATTATATTTTATGTTTATATATTGTTCTTTGGAAATATCGTTTTGATTGAGATAGGCAACGTCACAATAAGTAGTATTTCCGTAAAAACCTGTTAACTTTTCTTTTAATAGTTCACTGTCTTGGCTTATCTCTAAGTAATAAGTACTCCTTACCGCCTCAGCTTCTACCATTTGCGTTTTTGCAGAAACCGGTACAAATATCATCAAGGTTGCCGCAACTATGGTACCTATCACAATAAACGGTGTACGCTTGCCAACGCGTCTAACTAGTTTGCCATCGGCTTTGTCGGAAAATTTCCCAAAAAGGGGCAATAAGAATAAGGAAAGCAAATTATCAAGCCCCATAACCACTCCACGAAGAGTATTGCTAAGTCCATAAGCATTCTCAAGTAAAAGAGGGATTACAAAGTCATAAGATGCCCAAAACAGGGAAATTATCGCAAATGCGAATCCTACTTTTATGGTCTTAGGATAATTCAGTTTGAGGGGTTTTTTCTGCTCGACAGTCTCTGTCGCCAAAATCTTTTCTTCCATTATAAAAGCTCCTTAGATGTTTCGGTTAAATAATATTATACATCAGTATGTCTCTTTAGTAAAGAGTCAAAATACTTATATAAGCGTATACTTCCCTATAAATAGAGAAAAAACCCTTAAAAAAGGGTTTTTTGCAGTTTTTTGTTACTCTTGGGTTGTTTCTGTGGGGTTGTTTTCTTCCTTCGCCTCTTCGCTTGCACCAAGCGCCGCTTCATTTTGCGCCTCAATTAGCGCCTCTTCGTCGACCTCCACCTCGTCAAACTCGGCTTCTTCATCGTGAGGCGTTATCGCCATAGAAACGACCTTCCCTTCTCCTCTTATTTTCATAATGGTAACCCCTTGGGTGTTTCTACCAATCTCATTAACTTGAGAAGCTTTTATTCTTATCATAGTACCATTGTCGGCAATCAAAATAATATCGTCGTCACAACTTACAAGGTTCATATTAACTAGCTTGCCCGTTTTTTCGGTAAAATTACCTGCTTTAATACCCTTACCTGCCCTGTTTTGAACACGGAATTCACCAATTTGTGTTCTCTTTCCAAAGCCGTTCTCCGAAATGGTAATAACTGAGCGCGTTTCGTCAATTACCGTCATATCCACGATAAAATCATCTTCATCAAGTCTCATACTACGCACGCCTTGGCTGCCTCTTCCCGTTCTGCGAACGTCTTTTTCATTAAAGCGTATGCATTTGCCGTTGTGGCTTGCCATAATTATATCGTCACATCCGGTAGTTTTTTCTACCCCTATTAGTTCGTCTCCTTCCAAAAGTGTTATGGCTATTTTGCCGTTTGCTCTGACAATTTCGAATTCCGAAAGTTCGCTCTTCCTAATTAGTCCCTTTTTGGTGCTCATAACGATATATCCTTCTCCGTATTCCTTTACCGATAAGAATGCGGTAATACGTTCGTTTTCGCTCAGCGGCAAAACGTTTATCATAGCTCTTCCCTTTGCGGTCTTGCTCGCCTCGGGTATCATAAATGCTTTCATGCTATATGCTTTGCCTGTGTTTGAGAAGAATAGCAAATCGTCGTGGGTATTGCACACAAACATTTTTTTAACAAAATCTTCGTCTTTCATCTTATGTGCAGTAACACCCATTCCTCCACGGTTTTGAGATTTATATTCGTTTACTGCTATTCTCTTGATATAACCGTGATAGGTCATAGAGATAACAACGTCCTCTCTCTCGATTAGGTCGGCAATATTTATTTCGCTTTCGTCGTAGCTTATTTCGCTCTTTCTATCTTCTCCATAGTAAGCAACCACTGCGCTTAGTTCATCTTTTATTATTACTCTAACCCTTTCCGGATTAGCCAAAATATCTTCAAAGTCGGCTATGGATTTTCCTAATTCTATAAGTTCATTTTCTAGTTTTTCCACTTCCAAACCGGTAAGTCTGGATAGCTTCATTTCCAAAATAGCGTTGGCTTGTTTTTCGCTAAGCAAAAACTTTTCGCATAGGTTGTTAAGCGCTTCGCTTCTCTCTCTTGACTTCTTAATTATCTCAATAACTTCATCAATATTCTCCAGCGCGACAACCAAACCCCTAACTATATGCTCCCTATCTTTGGCTTTTAGGAGATTAAACTTGGTTCTTCTCTCCACAACTTCCACCTGATGAGCAACATATTCACATAGCATTTCTTTTAGATTAAGTACAACTGGTTTGCCTCTAACTAGCGCTAGTAGATTAATGCCGGTAGAAACTTGCAAATTTGTTTGCTTATAAAGAGTGTTTAGCACTACTTGAGCGTTTGCATCCCTTTTTAGTTCTATCACCATTCTCATACCAAAGCGGTCACTCTCTTCCTTTAGATCAGAAATGCCCTCAAGCCTTTTGTTTCTAACTTGGTCGGCAATAGTTTTTATTAGATTTGCTTTGTTTACCTGATAAGGTAATTGAGTTACAATAATACGGGTTCTTCCGTTATGTTCTTCTATCTCTGTCCTTGCCCGCATAACCACGCCGCCGTGTCCTGTACGGTAAGCTTGTCTTATTGCGCTCCTGCCCAAAACCAACGCTCCCGTAGGATAATCGGGCGCAGGGATATATTCCATAAGCTCGTCAACAGTGATCTCCGGATTTTCTAAAAGAGCCATTGTCCCCGCTATTACTTCCCTCATATTGTGAGGAGGAATGTTTGTTGCCATACCTACGGCTATTCCTTCGCTACCATTGATCAATAAATTAGGGAAACGCGCCGGAAGAACAGATGGTTGGGTCAAAGTATCGTCAAAGTTAGGATAAAAGTCTACTGTTTCTTTATCGATATCTTTAAGCAATTCTTCGGAAATTTTGCTAAGTCTTGCCTCTGTGTATCTTTGAGCTGCCGCAGGGTCGCCATCTACCGTACCGAAGTTGCCTTGTCCCTCTACTAAAGGAACATTGATACTAAAGTCTTGCGCCATCCTTACAAGGGCATCATAAACAGAGCTGTCGCCGTGAGGATGATATTTTCCCAAAACTTCACCTACGATACGCGCGCACTTCTTTGTGGGCTTATCATGGGTATTGTTAAGGTCGTGCATAGCATAAAGAATTCTTCTATGAACGGGTTTTAATCCGTCCCTTACATCGGGGATTGCCCTGCTGACGTTAACCGCCATTGCATAGCTAATAAAGGACCTGCTCATCTCTTCATTAACGTTAATTGGTATTATTTTTGTCTTTTGCAGTATTTCTTTGATGTTATTAATATCAATACCGCCAGATTGGTTCTTACTTGCCATAAAGCCTTTCCTCCTTATATATCAAGCTCAGCAACCAAAGTTGCGTTTTGCTCAATAAAAGCGCGCCTAAGTTCCGGCTGCTCGCCCATCAATATGTTAAATATCTCATCGGCTTTTTCGGCATCGTCCATCGTTACTCGCAAAAGCGTACGGGTATTTGGATCCATAGTCGTTTCATAAAGCTGGTGAGCGTTCATTTCTCCCAAACCTTTGTATCTTTGCAGCTCGCATCTTCCCAGTTCTTGTTGGGCCTGCTCAAGCTCTTCGTCGTTGTAACAATATCTTTCTGCTTTTCCCTTGGTTACTTTATAAAGAGGCGGCAATGCTATATATACGTGCCCTTCTTCAACCAGTGGACGCATAAAGCGGAAAAAGAAAGTAAGAAGCAATATTCTTATATGGCTTCCGTCGACGTCTGCATCGGTCATACAAATGATGCGGTCATAACGAAGCTTGCTCATATCAAATTCTTCCTTAAACCCACAGCCGAAAGCCTTTATCATGGCTTTGATTTCGTCATTATCCAAAATTTTGTGAAGTCTTGCTTTTTCTACGTTCAATATTTTTCCCTTTAGGGGCAAAATAGCTTGAAAATGTCTGTCTCTTCCCATTTTTGCCGTTCCGCCGGCACTATCACCCTCAACTAGATATATTTCGCAATTTTCGGGGTTGGTGTCACTACAGTCAGCAAGCTTGCCAGGCAGTGACGTCCCTTCAAACACTCCCTTCCTACGGAAATTCTCTCTTGCCACTCTGGCCGCCTCTCTGGCTCTCTGGGCGTTGACAGACTTTCCGATAAGGTCTTTTGCAACTTTCGGGTTTTCTTCAAAAAATTCGCCCAATTTCTCGGTCACAACCTTATTGACCAAACTTCTCATCTCGCTATTCCCTAGTTTTGTCTTGGTTTGTCCCTCAAACTGCGGGTTCTCAAGCTTAACCGAGATAACCGCCGTAATACCCTCTCTGACATCCTCTCCGCTCAATTTTTCGCCGTCTTTCAATATTTTGAGTCTTTGTCCGTAATCGTTAATAACTTTGGTTAAACTTGCCTTTAAGCCGTCTAAATGGGCTCCGCCCTCTTCGGTATTTATGTTATTAGCAAAGGTGAATATAGTTTCTGTATAGCCTGAATTAAATTGCAATGCAACTTCTATCTCAGAATCGTTTACTTTTTCTTCAATATAAATAACTTTTGGCAATAACGTTTCTTTGTTTTTGTTGAGATTTTCAACAAAATGTATTATTCCGCCCTCATAGTGATAATGATCGCTCTGCTCACGGCCTTCTCTCTCGTCATAAATGCTTATTTTTAAGCCTTTATTTAGGTAAGCAAGCTCGCGGAGCCTTATTTTCATTGTATCAAATTGAAAATCAGCACTTTCAAAAATTGTTTCGTCGGGATAAAAAACAATTTCTGTGCCCGTTTCTTCGGAATCTCCGATAATTTTCAAATCAAACTGCGGAATTCCCTTCCGGAATTCTTGGTGGTATATGTGTCCGTTTTGATAGACGTTTACCTGCAAAATATCGCTAAGTGCGTTAACAACCGATAAGCCCACTCCGTGAAGTCCGCCGCTTATTTTGTAGCCACCACCGCCGAACTTCCCACCGGCGTGAAGCTTGGTTAAAACAACTTCCACTGCAGATTTACCTTCGGAACAAATAATACCTGTTGGTATGCCTCTGCCGTTATCTCTTACTCTGACAGAGCCGTCATTTTGAATGTATACCTCTATATGGGTACAATACCCTGCCAACGCTTCGTCAATGGAATTGTCTACAATTTCGGTAACTAGGTGATGCAGACCCTTCAAATCGGTGCTGCCGATATACATACCCGGACGCACTCTAACAGGCTCTAGCCCTTCCAAAACCTGTATGGCATCTTGGTTGTAATCCTTTTTAATTATGTCCGTCATTCTATACTCCTTATAATATTATATAAATATATAATATATATAATATACCATATTATAGTGTTTTAGTCAATAATATTTTTCTCCACACCGTTTTGTTTTGTTCAAAATGATATAAAACCTTTATCCATTAAAAAACCGCCCTCACAGGCGGTTTTTTTCTTTCAAACTTTCTATTAAATCATAAATCCTTTGCAGGTCGTCATTGGAAAAGTAATCGATGGTGATTCTTCCTTTTGTTTCATTCCCCATTAGTTTTACCTTGGTGGCAAAAACTCTTGTCATATCGCTTACAAAATCCCTCATTTCCACCGTCATTTTTGCCTTTACCTTTTCGGAAAGCTTGTTAGGGCGGGTTTCGGGCTTCAATAAATATCTTACTTGTTTTTCGGTCTCTCTCACACTCCAGTCGCTAGCTAATATCTCTCTTACCATCTTTACTTGGTCAGCTTGCTTAGGCATTGCTAAAACGGCCCTGGCGTGTCCTGCGCTCAGTTTTTCGCTTCTTACCAACTCTTTTATTTCGGGGGCAAGATTAAGAAGTCTTAAAGTGTTGGCAATACTAGGTCTTGCCTTACCAAGTTTTTGAGCTATTTCTTCTTGCTTAAGGTTATAATTGTCCATAAGCTCTCTAATAGCTTCAGCTTCGTCAATGGCGTTTAGGTCTTCTCTTTGCAAATTTTCGATTAAAGCTATTTCTTTAGCTTTTTGCTCGGAAATATCCATTACTATTACCGGAACTTCTTTAAGTCCGGCAAGGATTGCGGCGCGGAAACGCCTTTCTCCTGCAATTATTATATAATCGGAACACTCTTTTTTTACCACCAAAGGTTGTATTATTCCGTGATTTCTTATAGAGTCGCTAAGCTCTAGTATGCTTTCTTGCTTAAATTCCTTTCTGGGTTGAGCAGGATTAGGCTTAATTTTTTCTAGTGAAATACTCAACACCTTGTCTTCGCTGCAAGTAGCTGCGCTATCTCTGTCGTCTTCGATGTTCGCCAAAAGGGCGTTTAGACCTCTTTTTACTTGTTTCGCCATAACTTCTCCTAATTTTTATCCTAAAATATATTTTAACATATTTATTATCTTTTGTAAATTACAATGGGGAAATTCTCGGTTTGTTCAACATTCTAGGATAATTAAACGGTGTTTTTTTGACCTTTTTAATAATAACGAAGCTTCTTTCAAACTCATCAAAAACTCTCTTTTTTACCACTTTTTCTATTTTCCCGCCCAAAATATTTATGGCATTTTCGCTATTTTCTAGCTCTTCGTCTACTTTTTCGCTCTTGTACGCTACAAAAATTCCGCCTTCTTTAAGAAGGGGAAGGGCATATTCGCACAATGTAGGCATGGGACTAACTGCTCTTGCAATAACGCAGTCATAACTTTCTCGTTTGCTTCCTCTCGCCTCTTCTTCTATCCTTGTATGATAGGCATCTATTCCGTTTAAGCCTAGTTCTTTGATAACTATATTCAAAAAATTAACTTTTTTATTGACACTATCTAGCATTGTAAAATCTAAATTTTGCCTCATTATTTTTATTGGTATTGCAGGAAATCCCGCTCCGCTGCCAATATCTATTATTTTACCTTTAACAGGAAGAAACTCCATCCCCAAAATACTGTCCACAAAATGTTTTTTTATGATGTCAATATCTTCCGTAATTGCAGTAAGATTATATTTTTCGTTATGTTCTTTTAGCAACTCTGTATATGACAAAAATTGAGTTGCTTGCTGCTCGTCAATAACTATGTTCACTTGAAAAAATATTTCTATTATTTGCTGTATATTCATTTGTTTTTTTGTAAATGCACCATCAAAACAACGATATCGGCAGGATTAACTCCGCTTATTCTGGACGCTTGCGCCAAGGAAAGGGGCTTTATTTCTTGCAGCTTTTGTCTTGCCTCTAGCCTTAGTCCTTCAACTTTGCCATAATCAAAATCCTTGGCAAGACGATGCGTTTCCATCTTTTTTATTTCTTTTACCGATTGTTGTTGCTTGCGCAAATACCCCTCATATTTTATTTCTGTCTCTATTTGTTGTAGCAAAAATACATTTTCCTTCTCAAAATCAGAATCTATTTTTATCAAATCTTTATAGCTTAATGTGCTTCTTTTCAAAATTTCTTCTCCACTTATTCCGCTCTTTGGCAAAGGCTCATTTTTATCCAAAAACGCATTTTTACATAAATTCGGAGAATATCTCTTCTTAAGCTTCTCTAAAAGCTGTTGTTTTTCGGCAATTTTTTTGAGAAACCGCTCGTATCTTTTATCATCGACAAGACCTAATTTTCGTCCTAATTCGGTTAGGCGTAAATCGGCATTATCCTGTCGCAAATGTAGTCTATATTCGGCGCGTGAAGTCATCATTCGGTATGGTTCTTCCGTCCCTTTTGTTACCAAATCGTCTATCAATACTCCTATGTAACTTTGGTCGCGCGTAAATACTACCTGTTCTTTCTTTTCTATATATAAAGCCAGATTTATTCCGGCTACCATTCCTTGCCCTGCGGCTTCTTCATATCCGCTACTGCCGTTAATTTGCCCTGCGCAATACAATCCATCTATTCCCTTTACCGCTAGTGTAGGTAATAGCGCTTTGGGATCTATACAGTCGTATTCTATAGCGTAACCATACCGCATAATTTTTGCATTTTCCAGACCCTCTACACTATGGAGCATATCTTCTTGCACATCGTAAGGAAGGGAAGTACTAAGTCCTTGCACGTACATTTCTTCGGTATCCTCTCCCTCTGGCTCCACAAAAACCTGATGCCTCTCTTTGTCGGCAAATTTTATTATTTTTGTCTCTATAGAAGGACAATACCTAGGCCCTACGCTGCTTATTGCACCATTATAAAGAGGGCTTCTCTCTATATTATCCAAAATTATTTTATGTGTTTTTTCGTTGGTATAGGTAAGGTAACAAAGGTGAGAATTATTCACATCAATATCGGTCATTTCGCTAAAAGGATAAAGCCCTTTATCCCCTCTTTGCTCTAGCATTTTGTTAAAATTTACCGAACTTTTTAGTACTCTCATTGGTGTTCCCGTCTTAAAACGCCTTATAGGAAGCCCCATTTCTAGCAAACAATCCGTTAACTTTTCGGCGCGCTGAAAGCCACTTGGCCCTACTTGTTTTTGGTAATCACCAATAATTATTATGCTGTTTAGATAAACTCCGCTTGCAATAACCACGCCCTTGGTACTATATACTTCACCCAAAGCGGTTTTTACTGCAGTAACAATGTTGTTTTCCAAAATAATTTGCTCAACTTCCCCTTCCAAAATAGTGAGGTTACTTTGTTTTTCCAACCTATGTTTCATTATTCTGTGGTATTTTTCTTTATCTACCTGATTGCGCAAGGAGTGAACTGCCGCTCCGTTGCCCAAATTAAGCATTCTAGTCTGTATTGTAGCCAGGTCAGCGACTATCCCCATTTCCCCGCCCAAAGCGTCTATTTCTCTCACTATATGGCCTTTTGCAGTCCCTCCTATGTTGGGGTTGCACGGCATAGACCCTATTGCGTTAAGACTTATGGTAAGAAGAAGGGTGTTGTGTCCCTTCTTGGCCAGAGCAAAAGCGCTCTCTATTCCGGCGTGTCCGCCGCCTATTACCACTGCATCATATTTTTTCATATTACCTATCTATTATTACTGTTATTGGGCCGTTAAAGTCCATTTTCATTTCCATATGCTCACCAAACATACCGGTTTGCACCGGAATTAACTGGGTTGTTTTTTCCACAAAATATTCATAAAGAGGTTGACTTATTTCTCCCTTTGCCGCTAAAGAAAAATTTGGACGGTGTCCGTTGCCGCAATCCCCGTAAAGTGTAAAATTACTTACTATTAGCACCTCGCCGCCTACATCTTTAACCGACAAATTGAGTTTGTCGTTTTCATCGTTAAAAATACGCAAATTGGCTATTTTGTTGGCTACCCAATCTATTTTTTGCTTTGTGTCGTCCTCCAAAAAGCCGCAAAGAACTAATAGTCCTTCCTTTATACTTCCCACTACTTTTTCTTCTACCGTTACGCTCGCCGAGCGAACTCTTTGTACCACACAACGCATTTTTTTCTTCTTTTTCTCCTTTTTTCTATTTCCCTACACAAAACTTAGAAAAAATCTCTTCAACAACGCTTTCGCTAATTTCTTTTCCTGTAATTCTGCTTAACTCTCTTAGCGCGCTTTTTATATCCACTAATATACACTCTATAGGAGCAAAAGAAAAACCGTTAATTGCTTCCTCAATGTGTAATAACGCCTCTCTCAACGCAAAAATATGCCTTTCGCTAGTAATAACCGTTTGGCTTACTATCGCCTCTTTATCAATCATGCTCATTATTCTATTTATTAGCTCATCAATGTTAATTCGATATTTTGCGCTTATTTTTATACCCTGTCTTTCCTGCTTGCCTATATCTGTCTTGTTTGCCACGTAAATAACTCTTTTATTTTGTAACAACTTTTCTATCTCTTTTTCTTCTTGACTTAACGGTATTGTTGTATCTTGCAAAAATATCACTATATCAGCATAATTTATGGCTTTTTTTGCTCGCTCTATACCCATTCCTTCTATTTCGTTATAACTTTCTCTAATGCCGGCGGTATCTACAAAATTTATTTTTATCCCTTCAATTTCCACACTTTCGTTAAGCACATCCCTTGTAGTTCCGGCAATATCGCTGACAATAGCGCGCTCTTGTCTCAAAATAGCATTTAGTAGTGAGGATTTACCCGAATTCGGCCGTCCAATTATTGCTACATGGGCCCCTTCTCGCAAAAATCTTGCGTATTTTTCGGTTTTTAACAACTTTTCTATATTGCTTCTAACTTTTATAAGGTTATCTTTGGCTAAAATGGAGTTGTCCTCTTCTATCTCTTCGGGATAATCTAGAGCAACTTCCAAAAGCGCAGCGGCATTGATTAGCAAGATTTCACTCTCATAAAGGCCCTTTCCTAGCTCACCTTCCATAAGTCTGCAAGAATTTTTTAAGTCGCTTTCGCTTGCTGCATTTATTATGCCAAAAATCCCTTCTGCCTCATCTAGACTAAGTTTGTTATTCAAAAAGGCTCTTTTGGTAAATTCTCCGGCGTGAGCGGGTCTTATTCCTAGCCTGCAAATGGCTCTAACAATGGTTTCCGTTATTATTTTGCCACCGTGGCAGTGTATTTCTACCACATCTTCCCCTGTATATGATTTAGGCGCTTTGTAATAAACACAAAACGCCTTTTCTATAAAATTTTCGCATAGAATCTTCCCTAAATACATTTTATTGGGAATAGTATTGACAAAATCTTTTGCGGTAAATATTTCTCTTACAGCGGACAAAGCTTCTTCTCCGCTTATCCTTATAATATTGATACCCGCCGGACTTGCCATTGAGGTAGCTATAGCGACTATGGTATCATTCATTTTAGAATTTTCTTTTATTATATCCGTAACTCTTGGTCCTGCTCGGCCCTTTCTTACGGAATTCGTTAGCGTTGCCGTAACTAATAATTTCACAGTTAGGAACGATAATTATGTGTCTATCCTTGCCTTCTCCCTCTGAACGTGTAGTGCAATCTTCATTATTTTGCAATGCAAAATGTATTATACGTCTTTCATAGCTATTCATTGGCTCCAAAGAAATCTCTTTTTTGTTAGCGTATGCGTTCTTAGCTAATTTATTTGCTAGCGCTGTAAGAGTTTTTTTCCTGCGCTCTCTGTAAAAATCAGCATCTACGGTAACTCTTATCATCTCTTGAGAAGGTTTTTCTTTATTTACAAACTGACTTACAAGATATTGTATAGAGTCAAGTGTTTCTCCGCGGTGTCCAATAAAAAAACTGGCGTCGTTGCCTCCAATATAAAAACATAGCTCGTCCTTAAATTGCTTGGCATCTACTCTCGCTTGAACCGGCATAAGTTCAATTAGTCCTTCCAAAAAGGCTTTTCCTGCCTTTTTTTCGTCGCTATCCACTCTTTCTCTTCTTTCATATTTTACTGATACTTTTTCTTCTTGGGCTACAAGTTCTTGAACGTCTTCTTCAATATCATTGTTTTGTACAATTGCTTTGTCTTTATTTTCTGTTTCTGCCTCTTCTTTGGCGGTAATTCTTACTTGCGCCTTGGAAAAAATGCCACCGCTTGAAAGAATTTCTACATTCACCTCTTCGGCGTTCAAATTCATTTGCTCCAAGCCCATTTTTGTGGCAAGCTCCACGCTTGACGCCTTAAAAACATTATCTTTATTATCCATCAATTTATATCCGTCCTTGTAAATTATTTTTTTACCGTCGTCGACAAAATTCTATCTTTTTCCTTTTCGTCGATTTTCTTAGTTATTAGATTAAACCCTAGATTAAATAGGGTAGTAAATAACGAGTTTATCAACATATATAATGTAAATGCCGCCGAATAAAATAATGCAAACACCAACATCATAATAGGCATAAGATATTGCATAAGTTTTGCTTGGCTTTGCTGAGCCTTTTTTTGCTCTTCGCTTTGTCCGGCAACCGTGGGCTGTTCGGGAGGCTTATTTAATTTCATAGAAACCATATTGAGAGCAAATACCAGTAAGGGAAGGAGTAAGTATCCATTCCAACGAGTATTATACTTCTGCATAATTGGCCTCATTACTATTTCATATTTTCCATCGTTTGCTGTGGTTATATTGCTTTTCCCCATACCAGAACCGCTAAAATCATCAACGCTAGGTATTGGATCTTTCCAAGAATCAGCTACAAAAATATTTACCGTAAGAAGGAAGCTTTCTGGAGAATAGCTGTTAACTACTGCTTCTTCTGCTTTAGCAATAGCAGAGGAAACCACCTGTGTTTCGGTATAATCAACGCCATCTTTTACGTATTTTGTCTTATCAACGCCCTCTTCTTGGTATTCAACTTCGGTATAAAGAGCAATTTCTTCACTTCTTACTTCTTCATATACCTGAGAAAGTCTTTGGTAATTTTGCTCATTATACATTCTGACAGCCGAATTAAATCCTCCGAAAATAACAAAGAATATTGCCAAGGAAATTATCATTGGCAAACAGGCGCCAAAAGTAGAATATTTATGTTCTTTATATAAAGCGCGCTGCTTTTGCATCAAAAGTTCTTTATTGTCACCGCATTGTTTAGTTATCTTTTCCAAAGCCGGCTTCATTTTTTCCATTATTTTTGCATTTTTTCTAGCAAGGTTTTTTTGCCATATATCTACCGGCAAAACCGCGACCTTCAAAAAAATACTAAACATAATAACTGTTATACTAAAGGCGCTAAGCTGAGCTAATTCAAGACCCCAACTAGAAATCCATTTGTATAAATATTCTATTATCAGTTTTCCTATGCCTTCACTTATTGCATTGGCTGATAATAACATTATAAAGTCCATTTTGCACATCCTTTGAAATTTTCTTTAACAGGTTCAAAACCACCCTTAAAAAAAGGATTACACCTAAGTATCCTTGCCCCTCCTAATAATATACCTCTTATTGCGCCGTATTTATCTATGGCGTCTAAAGTATACATAGAACAAGTGGGGGTATAAATACATTTTGCGTCTATCGCCGGGGATATGTTTTTTTTATAAAACAGTATCGTTTTCCTGCAAAGGTATTTGATCAATGCTTACTTCCTCTTCCGACAAAACTCCCGCTTTATTTAATAAATATATAAGTGTGTTATTTATTTCTACGCTACTAAGGTCTGCGCAGTCTTTTTTTGCCACAATTACATAATTAAAATTATTATTTATTCTGGGTATTAGCAATCGGAATCTTTCTTTTATTCTTCTTTTTACCTTGCTTCTTACTACACTGTTGCCAACTTTTTTTCCAACGGTTATTCCCACCTTTAGATTATGAGCGGGCACTCTGTAAATTATCATAGAAGCTGCCAAAACGCTTTTTCCTCTCTTATAGATATAATTAAAGCTGCTATTTTGCGTAAGGCGGTATTTTTTTTGCATAAACTTAAGCCGACAGCTTTGCTCTGCCTTTATTTCTTCTTCTTCTTAATACGTTTCTTCCGCTCTTGGTAGACATTCTTTTTCTAAACCCATGAACTTTGCTTCTCTGTCTCTTCTTAGGTTGATATGTTCTTTTCATTTTATATATCCTCTCTTTTTTTATTGCATAATTAGCAAACGATATTAT
>CAYIZR010000008.1:0-13906 GCA_964367755.1 uncultured Christensenella sp.
TTTTCGGAGCAAATGTATTTTCCGACAGCGTGATGAAAGAAAGACTGCCTAAAGAAACTTACAAAGCGCTTATCAATACCACAAAAGCTGGTCACCACTTAGACGCGTCAATCGCAAACGTTGTGGCAAACGCTATGAAAAACTGGGCGATAGAAAAGGGCGCTACACATTTTACGCACTGGTTCCAACCCATGACTAATATTACCGCAGAAAAACACGATAGTTTTATTTCCCCTGCCCAAGACGGCAAAATAATAATGGAATTTTCGGGAAAAGAGCTAATACGCGGTGAGCCAGACGCTTCTTCCTTCCCCTCAGGAGGTTTGCGCGCTACTTTCGAAGCCAGAGGCTATACAGCATGGGACCCCAATTCTTACGCATTTATAAAAGACGGAGTGCTATGTATACCCACAGCATTTTGTTCTTACGGCGGAGAAGCTTTGGACAAAAAGACTCCCCTGTTGCGCTCTATGGAAGCCATTAACAAACAGGCTGTGAGAATACTAAAACTTTTCGGAAACAAAGAAGCTACTTCAATTCAGACAACCGTCGGACCCGAACAAGAATACTTCCTTATCGACAAAGAGATTTGCCAAAAAAGACCCGACCTAATTTATACCGGTAGAACCTTATTCGGAGCAAAAGCTCCCAAAGGACAAGAAATGGAAGACCATTATTTCGGAACAATCAAGCCACGTGTTGCCGAATATATGAAAGACCTTAATGAAGAGCTGTGGAAACTTGGTATACTGGCAAAAACCGAGCATAACGAAGTGGCTCCCGCTCAACATGAGCTTGCTCCTATCTTTACTACCACCAATATCGCCGCCGACCATAACCAACTTACTATGGAAGTTATGCAAAAGATTGCCAAAAAACACGGTATGGTTTGTCTGCTCCACGAAAAGCCCTTTGCCGGAGTAAACGGAAGTGGAAAACATAACAACTGGTCGCTTTCTACCGACACAGGAGTGAATTTGCTTGAACCTGGCGACACCCCTCACGAAAATGCCCAATTTTTGCTCTTTCTTTGCGCAGTTATTAAGGCTGTTGATGACTATCAAGATTTGCTTAGAATATCGGTAGCCTCGGCGGGCAACGACCACCGTTTGGGCGCAAATGAAGCTCCCCCTGCTATAGTATCGGTTTTTTTGGGTACCGAACTTACCGAAATACTAGAGGCTATAGAAAAGGGCTCTCCCTACGGAGCAAAAGAAAAAACTCAACTAAAAATAGGCGTTCATACTTTGCCTCGGTTCCCTAAAGACACTACAGACCGCAACAGAACCTCTCCTTTTGCCTTTACAGGAAACAAATTCGAATTCCGTATGCTTGGTTCTTCGGCATCGATTTCGGGAGCGAACATTGTATTAAATACCGCTGTCGCTGAAGTATTAAAAAATTATGCGGAAATATTAGAAAATTCCCAAAACTTCCAAGCCAGTTTACAAGACTTAATTAAGTCCACGATAGCTAACCATAAACGCATTATTTTTAACGGTAACGGTTATGAAAATTGTTGGGTAGAAGAAGCTACAAAAAGAGGACTTCTCAACTTAAAATCCACTCCCGATTGTCTTCCTTATTTCAAGCACAAAAAGAACGTTGATTTGTTTACAAATCACAAAGTTTTCAGTGAAAAGGAAATAGAATCACGTTATGAAATCTTGATGGAAAACTATTGTAAAACCTTAAACATAGAGGCTCTTACTATGATAGAAATGACTAGAAAAACCATTCTCCCCTCGGTCAGTCGTTTTACAAAACAATTGGCGGACGCCGCTCTCTCAAAAAAGGCTGTTAATAATATTGTAGAAACCTATTTTGAAGAAGAAATGGTGGAAAAAACTTCGGCTCTCTTATCGGAAGCTTATAAAAAGGTAAAAGAACTAGAAAAAGCTTTAATAAACCACACCTCAATAAGCGACATAACCAAACTTGGTTTTTATTATAAAAGCGCGGTATTTAGCGCAATGACCGATCTACGCATCACCGTAGATGAATTAGAAACATTAACAGACTCTTTAATTTGGCCTTATCCTTATTACGGAGAAATACTATACAGCGTCAAATAGGAGGAAATATATATGACTATTATGAATTTGGCATCAGATATAAACACTATGTGGGTACTCATTGCGGCGGCGCTGGTTTTCTTTATGCAAGCAGGCTTTGCAATGGCAGAAAGCGGTTTTACCAGAAGTAAAAACGCAGGTAATATAATAATGAAAAATTTGATGGATTTTTCCATCGGCACACCACTGTATTGGCTACTTGGTTTTGGAATAATGTTTGGTACGCAATCGGTTATTTTTGGTGGTATTGACTTCTTTACCTTGGGAGACTATACAGCAATACTTCCCGACGGAGTGAGCTTTTATGCATACTTTATTTTCCAAGCGGTATTCTGTGCAACCGCTGCCACAATAGTATCAGGAGCTATGGCAGAAAGAACTAAATTCAGCTCTTACTGCATATACAGCGCGGTTATTAGTTTGATTATCTACCCTATTTCCGGTCATTGGATTTGGGGAGGAGGATGGCTGGCTAACCTTGGCTTCCACGACTTTGCCGGCTCAACCGCCGTCCATATGCTTGGCGGAGTATGCGCCTTTGTCGGAGCGGCTATTTTAGGGCCTCGTATCGGAAAATACGGCAAGGACGGCAAACCCAAAGCAATACCCGGACACAGCCTTACTCTAGCCGCATTAGGTGTATTTATTTTATGGTTCTGCTGGTTTGGCTTTAACGGAGGCTCAACCGTATCTATGACAGACGGCAACGCCGCTTTAGCAGGAAAAGTATTTTTTAACACCAACCTTGCCGCCGCAGTATCCACTGTTAGCGTTATGGTGATAACTTGGATTCGCTACAAAAAGCCCGACGTATCTATGACCTTAAACGGAGCATTAGCAGGACTTGTGGCGATAACAGCAGGATGCGACGTCGTTGAGCCTTGGGGAGCAGCAATAATCGGTCTTCTTGCAGGTTTTGCGGTAGTATTCGGTATAGAATTTGTAGACAAAAAATTAAAAATAGACGACCCTGTAGGCGCTATTGGCGTACATATGATATGCGGTGCGCTAGGCACTATTCTTACTGCCTTTTTTGCCTCAACAGACAGCTTAATTGCAATGGAAATAAGCCGTATAAAGTTTATCGGCGTACAAGTATTGGGTGTAGTAGCCGTTGCTGCTTACACGGGAATCCTTGCCTTCGGCTTGTTCTTTTCCCTAAAGAAAACTGTCGGATTGCGTGTTTCTCCTGCCGAAGAATTGAGCGGGCTTGACCTTCCCGAACACGGACTTGCTAGCGCATATGCTGACTTTATGCCCTCTTGCGAGCTGAATAATAACTTACACGCCACCGAAAATGGCAGTGCAAAAATAGATGATGCCGTACCTGTAATAGTAAAATCCACACCGGAAAACGTAGCTGTTGCTTCCGATGTAAAAATATCGAAGGTAGAAATATTATTAAGGCAAGAACGGTTTGAGGCATTGAAGAACGCTATGATTGACATAGGAATAACCGGTATGACAGTTACTAACGTACTAGGTTGCGGAATACAAAAAGGCAAACCAGAATATTATCGAGGCGTTGTTAAGGAAGCTACCCTTCTACCCCGCATACAAGTGGAAGTAGTCGTAAGCAAGGTGCCTGTAAGAACGGTTATCGAAACCGCCAAAAAAGTACTCTACACAGGACACATAGGAGATGGTAAGATATTCGTTTACAACGTAGAAAACGTAATAAAAGTTAGGACTGGCGAAGAAGGTTACGCCGCTCTACAAGACGTCGAACAATACTAAAAAATATAAATTATTATAAAAAAAACGCTCAGCTATTTCATAAAAAATGAGGTAGCTGAGCCGTATTTAATCAGGAGGCTAATATATGTGTTCTATTATGGGTTATATAGGTGACAGCATAACTGTCGAAGAGTTCAAAAACGGTTTTCAAAAAACACTTTCCCGAGGACCCGATATGTCGGAAATTTTCCAAGAGAATAATGTTATTTTGGGATTTCACCGTTTGGCAATAATGGGGCTTACTCCTAAGGGTATGCAACCTTTTGTTTATAAAGATAACGTTGTTGTTTGCAACGGCGAGTTGTACGGCTTCCGCGCGTTAAAAGAAAGCTTGATAAAAAAAGGGTATACCTTTACCAGTCAGTCAGATTGCGAGCTTTTACTACCCCTTTATAACGAACACGGTCTTGAAATGTTTAATATTCTCGACGCTGAGTTTGCTTTGATTATTTACGACAAAAAAACAAACTCACTAATTGCCGCGCGCGACCCCATAGGTATAAGGCCTCTTTACTATGGGTACGACAAAGACAGCAAAATAATTTTTGCTTCCGAAGCAAAGAACTTAATTGGTCTATGTAAAAAAATAATGCCCTTCCCTCCAGGACATTATTATGCTAACGGAAAATTCGTTCTGTACCGTGATATAACAAGTGTAAAAAAGTTTACCTTTGCCGATATCGATACTGTTTGCAAACAAATCAAAGATAAACTTGATGCCGGCATTATTAAAAGACTGGATGCAGATGCGCCTTTAGGCTTTTTACTAAGCGGAGGCTTGGACTCTTCCTTGGTTTGCGCAGTAGCTGCAAAATATCTAAACAAGCCAATAGAAACCTTTGCTATCGGTATGAAAAGTGACGCAATAGACCTAAAATACGCGCGCGAGGCGGCAAATTATATAAAATCTAACCACCACGAAATAATTATTACCGAAAAAGATGTAATTGATTTTCTTCCCGAAGTTGTTAACGTTTTGGGAACCTATGATATTACTACCATCAGAGCGTCAATGGGAATGTATCTAATATGCAAAGCCATTCATAAGCAAACTAATATAAGGGTGCTTTTAACGGGAGAAATTTCTGACGAAATATTCGGATATAAATACACCGACTACGCCCCCACACCTGAGGAGTTCCAAAAGGAAGCAACCAAAAGGATAAAAGAGATTCATATGTATGACGTGCTTAGAGCAGACAGGTGCATAAGCGCTAACTCTATAGAAGCTAGAGTACCTTTCGGCGATCTTGACTTTGTCAGCTATGTAATGAGTATTGCTCCTAAGTTAAAAATGAACACCTACGGCATAGGCAAGTATTTACTCAGAAAAGCATACGAAGGTGATTATTTGCCAAAATCGCTACTCATGCGTGAAAAAGCGGCGTTTAGCGATGCTGTAGGACACTCTCTTGTAGACCACATAAAAGCATATGCCGAAGAAAAATACAGCGATAGTGAATTTTTAGAAAAAATAAAGCAATACGATTTTGCCAGACCTTTTACCAAAGAAAGCTTGCTTTATAGAGAATTATTTGAAGAATTTTATCCAAACCAAGCCGAAATGGTTAAGGACTTTTGGATGCCAAATAAATCGTGGGAAGGTTGCAACGTTAACGACCCTTCCGCGAGAGCTCTTTCCAACTACGGAAAAAGCGGCGTTTAAGTTTTTAGTGCCTAAATAAGGATTATTTGCTAGATTAGTATTGAACTTTGCCTTAATAAATAGTATAATATTAGTTGGAATTAATTTTTAGGAGGCATTTAATGACCCGTTCAGAATTTTTATTTGCGGCAATCGACGTTTTGTTCCATCCGTCTCAAAATTATCGTAGATACTCAAACATTGTAAGAGAGCAAGATTTTGCTTATGACCCGACCAAACCAGACGATTGCCGCGCAGAGTTTTATTATGACCCTGCTTTGTTAGAAAAAAAGGTAAAACTTCCCGTTGTTGTCAACATCCACGGCGGAGGCTTTGTTAAAGGCGACAAGTCCCATAGAAGAAGCTTATGTAAACGCTTTGCAAGCCACGGATATTTTACTATGAACATAAACTATACCTTGAGCCCGAAGGCAACTTTTCCTACCGCTCTTTTTGACACTATTACCGCTCTTAACTATCTAAAAAATGTTGAAGAAAAATATAATTTGGACTTATCCAAAGTTTGCATAACAGGCGATAGCGCCGGAGCATACTTAGCTACCCACCTAGTTGCTGCAGCTTGCAGCAAAGAACTGGCAAAAACCCTAGAAGCCCCGGAGTTACTTGTTAAGCCGAGCTTGCTTGTAAGCTTCTGCGGTCCCTACGATTTAGCCGCTGCATTAGAACTTGCCAAACTTCCATTTAACTTAGTTTGGGATATGGGAAACTGCTATTTGGGAACCGAATTTGGCTTAAAAAAGGATTTCAGCAATATAAATGACTACAAGTATCTTAATGAAATATCGCCTGCCAACTACGTCAATGGCAACTGGTGCCCATCTTTCCTTGTAATGTCCGATAAGGACGTATTCTGCAAAGGACACGGCGATATATTAAAGCAAAAACTAGTTGATAACAATGTAGAAGTTGAGACTTTCTCAAGCACAAAGTTTATTGATAACCATTGCTTCCATATGAATATGTTTACCAAAGTCTCTAAAGATTGTTTCAAGAAAGTCTTTGAGTTTATGGATAAACACCTGAAATATTAATTGTATTATGAACACAGAAAACACACCAAAAAAAATTAGCCCAAAAGAAAACTTCGTGCAAGTACTTAAATTTGTATTCTTTTCTTTTGGCGCAGGAATAATACAATTTGGCACTTTTACCCTTCTTAATGAATTGCTACACCTTAACTATTGGGTTTCTTATCTAATAGCGCTAGTGCTTAGCATCCTTTATAATTTTACCTTTAACCGGAAATTTACCTTCAAATCAGCCAGTAACGTTCCAGTTGCTATGGGGTTGGTTTTTTTATTCTACCTAGCTTTTACCCCGTATTCCACTTGGCTTACAGACTTTTTAACAATGAAAAAAGGCCTTAATGAATACTTAGTACTAGCAATTTGTATGGCGCAAAACTTAGTTTTAGAATTTTTGTGGTGTAGATTTGTTGTTTACCGCAAAAGTATAAACAGCAATGCTTTGGCAAAAAACAGGAAGAAGAAAGGTCAATAGACGAAGATAATCAGTAAAAAAAATAATAATATAAGGGAGATATCACTGTGAGTAAACAACAAATCGCCCCTGCAATTAGGCGGCAAAAAACCTTTACGATAGTATCAAAATTCGTATCTGTTTTTATCATCGTTGCCGTTGTTTTCGGCATTTTTATGGTTTCTTTTGGCATTTATTCCAACCAAAGGAAAAAAAGCAAAGCAGTGATTATTTTGCCCGGACTTTTTGCCAGCGGTCTTTATGATACAGAAACAGGGAAAGGCGTATGGGACCCCTTTGAGTCCTTGGATATACATTTTGGAGACTTTCTCAACCATACAGGTTTATCTTATGGTATGATAGTAGATATTTTGGGAGATGAAGAATTACAAAATCAATTAGACCACATCGGAGCTAACAACAACCTAGGTGATGGCAAAAGCTTTCTTAGCCAAATGGGTATGAATGAAGATGGCACGCCTATGGTAAAGACTATTAAGCCAGTTCCCTTTGACAGTGACAGCCGCCTAAGATACGGCGTAATAAATGCCCAAACTGATATGTATAATGCAATGGAAAAATCCTACGGAGATACACACGAAGTGCAGGTATTTAACTATGACTTTCGCCTAGACAACCGTTACAGCGCGCAACTTCTTGAAGAATATATAAATAGCAAAGGCTATAAGGAAGTAATCTTGGTCTCTCACAGCAACGGAGGCGCGGTTGCCGCATGCTACCTAGCCAGAAGCAAAACTAACCGTGACAAAGTAACACTTAATCTTAGTCTTGATGCACCTTATTACGGTTCTTTTTCGGCAATAGATATTTTAGAAAACATTGACGGCATGATTGAAGGTTTGGTATCTTCACTTAGTGAAAGTAGTTTTACCGCAGGTATTGCCAATATGATTTCCACTGCCTTTGAATCCCAATTCAAGCCCCTTGTTAATATGTGGGCCGTATATCAGCTTCTGCCCTCTTATGGCCTCTTATCAACCCAACAATACTATTATAAATGGGATGAAGAAATAAAAGGACTATCGGGCGAACCAACCTATAAAAGCGCAGAAATTCAGAAGTCTTTCATAAATATAGACGGCGAAGACATTTTCTTTGAGTCTGCCGAAGAGCTTTGGGAATTTTATTGCAGTCGTCCTTGGGCAAAAACTTCCTCAGGACAACTTCGCGTACAGCTAACCCAATGGTTAGAATTCCAGGACGCTATGATGGTTACCCTTGATGATGGAACCAAAGTTCACTCCACATCTCTTGTCAATTCTCAATATTTTTCGGGTATGGGCTATAGAAATATATCCAAGGTATACTACTTAACCGACGAAACCGACACACTTGTGCAAGACAGAGAAACCTATGAATATACCGACCAAGGAGACGGAACGGTACTATTATATTCAGCAACGGCAGGTTGCAAAGAAAGTGAAAGAATACATATAGTTCCTTTTACTAACCATTACGATATTGCGCAACGCTTTAACGAATATAGCAAAACAGCGGTACTAAGCGTTATTGACGAAAGTATGGATGGTTGGGATTTGTATTTGAACAAAATATTATAATTATTATACTTACAAAATAACAATGGCTACGGATTATCCGTAGCCATTATTCTTTGAAAAAATTATTTTATTCTACTCTTCTTGATTTTGGTTTCTTGTTTAGATGCCAAATAACGAATCCAATAGCGCTACAGACAATTAGTGCAAGGGCCCCTATTATTATTCCCAAAACAACCCAATTATCGCTCTCTCCGTAGGCCTTAATTCTTTCCCACATCTCAACAATTTTTTCGTTATCCTCTCCAAAATCAGTCATCATTCCTAAGTTAGCTTCAAAGTCAGGATAACGGCGAGTGTCCTCAAAAAATTCTTCATAAAACTCATCAACGGCTTCAAGATATTCTTCTTCGGTATCAAAGTCCTCTAAATATATTTCGTAGCAATCAAGCAGAGCTTCTATTGCCTCCACGCTGTAGTCATAATTTATATCTTCCTCATCTTCCACAAAATAACTGCTATTATCAACAGCCGCCGAATAACCTATTTCTAAAGTGTTATACATAGCAATATCGGGACGGCAAAGATAGTTCATAAACAAATACGCGGCATCTTTATTCTTTGCGTTTTTGGGCATTACCCAACCATCAAACCAAATATTGCTACCTTCTTCGGGCACATAATAGTCAAGATAGGACACCCCTTCATCATCCATAGCTTCTTCTATAGCGTACATCGCATCACCGCTCCAAGCTAAATCAACTAGGGCAATTTCATTTACCATATCATCTTTTCCGAAATCAACCTCATAGCCTTTTAGATACTGCCTTTGGTCTTTAAGAGATTTTTCTACCAAATCAACCAATTCGTCTTCGGTACAGTTAATAAGTTCTTCTACAGTCATTTCCATATACTTAGCAGGCAATAATCCAAAAGACTGTAAGTACAAAACCGCAGCGGCATAAGTGTCTCTTATTGAGTCTTTTATAAGAATTTTGCTTTGAATATCGTTATTTTGCAAAGTATTCCAAAATATACCCCAACCTTCTTTTGCAACCTCTTCGGCGGTAAGATAATTGGTATTATAAAGAACTCCTAGTGTTCCATACATATAAGGAAGGAAATAATCAGCCATATCAACCGTTTCTCCGCTTTTTACTTCCATATTTACAAACACATTGTTTATTACGTCCAAAATGTCGGAATTTATGTTGCCGGTAAAAGAATCCACTTCATAATTATCTAGGACACTCCAGTCTAACTTTTGTAATGCATTATTGCGAAGCAACCTTTCTATTGCGTACTCAGAAGGGCAAATAAGGTCAATATTGCTGTCCCCTTTGATAATTTCGGTTATCATCGTTTCGTTAGTGTCAAAATTGCTATAAACAATTTTTATGCTTCTTCCGGTAAGCTCCTCATAATACTCGGCAAAGCTGTCTAAAACCGTCAGATCAATATAGTCAGCCCAGTTATAAATAATCAGCTCATCGTCATATTTTTGGGTAATCAACGGAGGTATAAGGAAGGCAAGTAGCGAGGCTACCAAGATTATTGCCACAAGTACTATAGATATTGCCTTTTCAGCTTTATCTCGCTTCATTGTTCTTTACCTCCTTATTATGATTTTTTTCGTCAATTGCTTTCTTTAGATTTATCAATAAAACTATAGTTAGTACCGATACGAATATAATACTAAAGATTGCAAACCAGAACGGAGAAAGTCCTTTTAGTCTGGCATCCTCATAAATATAAGTCGATAAGGTGTTGATGCCTGTTGCCGCGCCCTTGTTGATTTGTGTAATTATAAAATCATCCATAGAAAGGGTAAAACTTAGCACAAATCCACTGATTATTCCTGGAATAAGCATAGGAAACATAACTTTTACTAAGGCTTGTGTGGGACTTGCGCCAAGGTCTAGCGCCGCTTCATAAATATTCGGGTCCATTTGCTGAAGCTTTGGCATAACGCTTAGTACCACATAAGGAGTACAAAAAGCAATATGTCCAATTATTATACGGATATATCCGGCAGGAAACTTGAATGTAACAAAGAACAACATCAAACTAACCGCCATAACAATTTCCGAATTTATTATGGGTAATTGGTTAACGTTTTCCACAATTCTTCTGGAGCGTTTGGACAAACTAAAGATACCAACTGACGCTACGCTTCCAAGAATTGTAGCCACAACCGAAGAAATAATGGCAATCAAGAAAGTATTTTTAAGTGCTTCCAAAAGTTCGGGAGTCTTACTTGAAGTAAAGATTGATTCGTATGCTTCCAAGCTAAAACCCTCGCTAAAATCAAAGGTAGAGCTATTAGAAAAAGAATATACGATAATCAACAGTACAGGAGCATATAACAGGGCTATTATAATGGCTAAATAGCTTTTTTCTAAAATTTTTCTTACCATAGGTTCCTCCCTATATTCTCTCCTTTGTTAACTTTTGACATAACTGTGTTGCTGATTAAGACGAGAACTATCATAATCAAGCTCATTACGCTTCCCACGCCATACATATTGTTGCTAAATTTCGTTTGTATAGAATCACCGAACAAGAATATGGTATAATCGCTCAAAAACTGGCTTATAGCAAATGTAGAAATAGTGGGTATAAAAACCATTGTCATTCCACTTATTATGCCTGGAATAGATAAAGGAAGAACGGTTTTTACAAATACCGTTAGCTTGTCAGCGCCTAAATCCATAGCCGCTTCCATATAGCTCTTATCAAGACTAGATAGCATTGTGTGAAGGGGCAATATCATAAACGGCAAGAAGTTATATACCATACCAAAAAGCACTGTACCCATACCTAGGGTCATATCCAAAGCCACAAAAATAGCCTTAGTCGCCAAGGTGCGTATAAGGAAATTAACCCACATAGGAAGGACAAATAACAAAACTAATACCTTACCCGAACGGTATTTACTCAATATATAAGCAACGGGATAACCCAGAATTAGGCATAGCGTTGTGGTAACAACTCCCACAAGCAAAGAAGTAAGCAAAACCTTTATGCTAGCACCATCGGTAAATAACGCTACAAAGTTATGCAATGTCAAATTGTTTTGTCCGTCCAAAAATGCATAAACTAGCACAAGCACAAGAGGGATAACCACAAACAAAACCAAAAATAATATATAAGGATAGGAAAAAACTTTTCGCGTCATACGGAAGTTTTTATAGCGCTTTCCTATATTTTTTAAGCTAATCTTTTTATTCATCTTTCTACTCCACCTCGACTATCTCTTCCACAAGAATTTTGTCCTTGCTAAAGTTAAGGCCAACGCGGTCGCCCTTCATCCAGTCATCATCTGTATCCACAAAAAAGTCATAATACTTGTCGGTACGAACTACACATTGATAATAGCTACCCTTATAAATGGAAGAAACAACTGTACCGCTAATTATGCCGTCGGCCTCATCATCAAGAATTTCGATATCATCAAAATCTATTTTTACTTTTACTTTTGTTCCAGATGGTTTGTCAAAATTACACTCAAACTTTCCACCAAAAATTTCCACAACGTTGTTATCCCACATTTCGGTAATAATTTCGTTTATTATACGGCTTTTGTGCATTATATGAAGGTCATTAGGCTTAATAAACAAACCTATTGTTTCTCCTATCGCGCACTCAACGTTATCGTGAATTAGTATCTCATTACCCTCCTTGCCTTCTATTATGGCAAACGTCTGATAATGGTCGCCTTTGAACACGCAAGAACTTACGTTAGCTTTTACCATTGCCTTACTAAGCATATTTTCATCACCCTTAATAACGTATATATCCTCGGGCCTCACAATTACGTCAATCGGCTCGTTTTTCTTAAAGCCTTTGTCTACACAATCAAAAGTATTTTCGCAGAAAAACACTTTTTCATCTTTAAGCATAATTCCACTAAATATATTACTTTCCCCGATAAAGTCAGCTACAAAAGCGTTGGCAGGCTCGTCATATACCTTTTGGGGTGTACCTATTTGTTGAATTTCTCCGTTACGCATAATAATAATTGTGTCACTCATAGTAAGCGCTTCTTCTTGGTCGTGTGTAACATAAACAAAGGTGATACCAAGCTTTTTGTGCATACTCATAAGCTCTATTTGCATATCCTTACGCATTTTTAGGTCTAGAGCGCCCAAAGGTTCGTCCAGAAGCAAAATCTCAGGCTCGTTAACAATGGCTCTTGCTATAGCAACTCTCTGTTGCTGTCCACCGCTTAGACTATTTACGTTACGATAGCCATAATCTTCCATATCAACTAGCTTAAGTACGTTATTTACTTTTTCTTCAATCTCGTCTTTAGTATATTTACGCATTTTTTCCATTTTATTACCGCTTTTGTCTGTATAAAATTCTCCGGTGGGAACTGCCTTTAATTTCAGTCCAAAAGCTATATTATTATGAACATTCAAATGCGGGAATAACGCATATTTTTGAAATACTGTATTGATGTGACGCTTATGCGGAGGTATCTTGGTCAAATCCTCTCCGTTAAAATATATTTGTCCTTCCGTCGGCATCTCAAAACCTGCCAACATGCGGAGCATAGTGGTTTTTCCACAGCCGGAAGGCCCCAGAAAAGTAACAAATTCGCCCCTCTTGATTGAAAAGCTAACTTGATTAACTGCAGGTTTATCATCATAAACCTTTTTAACCTTTTTTACTTCAATAATCTTGTCTAATCCTGCCATTTTTTCATCCTTTATTCATTTATTTTTTAGAAATTACTGGGGGTTGTCACCCAGATTATTTTGCTTTGACCCTTACTAGTATTTTTAATATAATGTTCGTATTTTCCGTCAACATAAAAAGCTTCCCCTTTTTTTGCATTGGAAACGTATTTTCCTTGCTGGCAAACTATGGCTACTTTTCCCTCAAGACAATACCCGAACTCTTCACCCTCAAAAGGTGTACGAATTTCACTTTTTCCATTTTCAGGTAAAACTAAAATAATAGGCTCCATTTCATTTTTTTGACTGTTGGGGATAAGCCAAATATTATTGCCGTCACCATTGGCCGACTCGAAATAATCATTTTTTCCAAATACTATTTGTTCTTTTTTGGTTTCGGTAAAAAATTCTTGCAACGTCACTCCCAATATGCTCAATATATCCACTAATGTGGCAATTGAGGGGCTTGACAAATCATTTTCTAATTGACTTATATATCCTTTTGTAAGTTCGCAACGAAGAGCTACTTCTTCTTGTGTTAGCCCTCTTTGCAGCCTTATAGCTTTTATTTTTGCTCCTATATCCATAATTAACCTCACCATCTAGTTTAGTCATAACAATTATTATAGTTAGTTTTACTAAACTAAACGCAAAAATAATTATATCTAAACGGCTTACTATTGTCAAACAAATTTATTACTATTATTAAACTTTTTTAAGTTAATTAAGTCAGTGTTGATACTAGTGATA
>CAYIZR010000009.1:0-13894 GCA_964367755.1 uncultured Christensenella sp.
GATTATGTCAATATTAAAAAATGTCAGTTCTATCCTTTTTTATTATATTATGCTCAAATAAGTAAGTTTTAATTGTTTACAGGTAGTTTTGTAATTTTGCTTCCCAAATAGTTTGCCCATTTTTCGGTGTAGAAAGAGTAGTATGATACCCCTTTTTCTTTGCGCAGCTTAACAAAGCGTTTTGCATTGCACCAAATCAAGGAAGGAAGTCCTATAACAAAAAGATAAAGAGGCCCCAAAATTATTGATTGTATGGAGTGTCCGAATTCGTGTACCTTAACAGAGGCGAGCCAATCTTCTCCACGAGTTTTGTTTATTATTATAAACATACCCATAGAAATGCCACCCCAATCTTCGGAGTGGTAATATATTTTTGAGTTAAAAAAGTTTTCGCAATCGTTTTTATATTTGCGTGTTATAAAAAAACCGATGATATTTTGCGGCAGAGCCCAGGTAAATTGTAAAAAATAGTAAAGAAATTTGTTCATTAGTCCTCCAAAAAGTCAATAATAGTTTGGCTTTTTATGGCAAAAAAAGTGGTTTTGTCTGATGATTTTTTTGCGCATATTATGCCTACGGCATTGCCGTGTTTGTCAACAACGGGAGAGCCGCTGTAGCCTGAGAATATGCAAGTATCTATGCTAAGCAGTTCACGATCATATGTGGCATAGTTTATCACTTGTTTATTATTTATGACAGCGCCGCCAATGTTTATTCCGTTATTTAGCGTGTTGACGGCAATATATATACCTTGTCCTGCATACAAGTCTTTTTTGATAAAGCAAGTAAAGGACAAGAATGCGCGGTCGCATTTTAGAAGCGCCAAATCTTTTTGCCTGTCGACAGATATGATATTTACCGCATATTTAGTTTTGTTAATATTACAATGGATAGATATGTCACGATAGTCATATTCTTCCTTAATAATATGCGCCGTTGTTAATATGTAGCCATCTTTACTTATTACGACCCCCACACATTCTGTTACTATATTTGGATATTCAAGCATAATATCCAAAATTGATGCTTTTATGGAGTTAATTTTTGTTTCTACAGTGTTAATGCACGCAGATAACAGAATAATTATGGCGCATACTACAAATGCGGCAATTTTTTTTGTCATAAATATATTATATTAGCGCCAATAAAAAAACAACACCGTAATAAGCTTATATGTTGGCAGAGTTTTTTATTTTGTAAATAGTATTCGTTACTGTTTGGTAAGAAAAGCCTTTTCCGCATAGATGACGATAGAGCTTACTTATGGTATCAATGTCTATTTCTTTGTTTTTTACGAACTTTTCCGCCAAAATAAGAGCTTCTTCTTCTTCATTTATATCGATTAGGTGCTTTTCAATGATGTTTTTGTCCACACCTTTAATAAGAAGCTCGTTTTTTATTTTTAATGCTCCTTTTTTGCTTTTATTGCGCAAAATATAGCTTTGGGTGTAGGCATCGTCGTCAATAAACCGTTTTTGCTCAGCAAAATCGATAGCTTGATTTATAACTACCGAAGAAAAGCCCTTTTCGTATAGCTTGGAAGTATACCCTTTTTTGGTTTTTGAGTATCTGCCTATTTGCGTATATAAATAATTAAGGCATTCTTTCAAGTTTTCGTTTTTTGTGTTATTTTCTGCCATTTTTACCGCTTACATTTTTTTATTATATATATTATAACATAATGCGCAAAACAGTTGCAATAACTAAGCGCCTAATATATAATGGCTTTGCTCTTTTTGTGAGGTAAAAATGGAAATCACGACAGTTATTGAATTGATAGGAATTGTGGCATTTGCCATAACCGGAGTATTTGTGGGAATCGAGTATGAGCTGGATATTTTTGGCATACTGGTTGTTGCATTTTGTTCGGCTTTGGCAGGCGGAATAATGCGTGATTTGGTGGTGGATAGGGTCCCTCCAATGTGTTTTACGCATCCCGAATATATATTTACGGTAATTATTGCTGTTCTTGTAGCTTTAATTATATTCAAAGTATTGGATAAAAGATTGACAAAGAATTCAATAAAAAAAATGCGAAGGCTTGTAGATATTTTGGATGCCATTGGTTTAGGGTTTTTTGCTGTTAGCGGCTGCAAAATAGCTATTGAACAAGGCTATGGCGATAATTTTGGTTTGATGGTCTTTGTTGGGACTATATCGGCTATCGGCGGCGGTGTAATAAGAGATTTGCTTGCAGGACGCAAGCCAATTGTGATGCGTAAAGAGGTATATGCCTTGGCGGCTATTACAGGCAGCGTGATTTTTTATTTTTTACAGAGCAGAGTTCATCAAAATATCGCCCTTTATGTTTCGGCAGGCTTCATTACCATTTTTCGAATTATTGCCTCTTGGAGCAGAATAAACATAGCTTATAACTTAAAAAACGCAGATATGAAAAATAACGGATAAATTTTTTGGCAAATTACCCCTTTTTTGTACATTCATAGAATATTATTTGGGCGAGCTTGTCCAAAAACGAGCGTATGTCTAAAGCAAAAAAGTGTTGATATATATATAAATATATGATATAATTTAACATATCCATTTGACGTGGAGGGTATATGTCAAGATATGCGAAAATATCTATAGTTTTTTTAATATTATTCGTAGTTGTTTCACTTATATTTACAGTGGACGTTTCACCGGCGTATGCTCTTTCTCCCGAAGAATTAGTAAATAATGACATTAACAATCCTTACGTTGTAACAACCGTACAGGATTTTTTAGATTTAGCTCAGCTTGTAAACACAGGCTCTAATATGCTTGGCAAATACTTTTTACTAGGCGCCGATATAGACTTATCGGGGGTTGGTTATTTGCCTATTGGTACAGCGTCAAGAATGTTTCAAGGCAATTTTGACGGTGGCGATTATACGATAACACTCAACATAAATTCTTCTGCAACATATAACGGCATTTTTGGATATTTAGGAAATAATGCAAATATTTCTAGAATTATTGTGTCAGGAAGTGTGGTAGGTAATAATTATACCGGAGCAATAGCAGGTTTTAACGCAGGCACAATAAGCTCTTGCATAAATAATGCAGCGATTTCCGCGGCCGAATTAACAACGGGCTTTGTCGGAGGTATCGCAGGCGAGAGTATCGGGACTATTGATAGTTGCGTAAATAATGGCACAATAACGGCAAATGCCAATGCGGGCGGTATTGTGGGCAGGAATATGAGCGTTAGTGGAGGAATTTTTTCTTGCGCTAATTTAGGAGAGGTTAATGGAAGTGAATCCTTTTCTAACAGAATTGGTGGAATCACCGGAGAATCCAGAGGAATAATTGCCAATAGTTATAATTATGCATACATAAACGCTACCGGCAACAGAATAGGCTCGTTGGTTGGCAATCTTATAGCCGCGCCTGTTGGCACGGGTAATTGTTACAATATCAACACAAAAAGCGTACGTAATCTGATTGGTCTATTGGAAACGACTTTACCTTCTACATTTTTGCATAAAAATATATATGACTTTTTGGAAAAAGGCGTTGAGTTTGCGGCAAACACTATGGTTTATCCTGACTTTATACAGGGTTACGGCTTTTTATCTTACCCACAACAGCTAACAAACATTGATAGTTTTCAAAGTCAAATTAAATGTTCTCTTTTTGATAGTGGTGACGGCTCTGCCGTTAGTCCTTTCGTAATAAATGATTTGCGACAATGGGGGCTTTTTTTAACTAATACCAAACTTTTTGATTATGAAGGAGTCAATATTGAGCTAAATAGAGGTTTGACGTTGCCCGTTGATACATATGTTTCTTCGCAAGATAAGCCTTTCGCAGGAGTTTTTGACGGAGCTAACTATACTCTTCAAATATCAATAAGCGGCATAAATAATGTAGGCTTATTTCAAGCAATTGACGGCGGAACGGTAAAAAACCTTGTTGTAAGTGGCGTAGTGACAGCTACCGGCGACTTTGCCGGAGGAATAGCGGCTAGTGCATTAAGCGCTCAATTTAATAATGTTACTAATAATTGTACTATTAGCGCAAAGAACTATGCCGGCGGTATTTTGGGAGGTTCTTTGCTGAATGCCGTGAGTTTTGATGGCGTTACCAATAATGGCTCTGTTGCCGCAGAAAATTTAGCTGGAGGCATAGCAGGCTATCTGGATCAAGCATTAGCCCAAGATGTCAAGAACTATGGCGTGATAAACGTTATAGCCGCGGCATCGAACAATAACTTTGGAGGATTATTCGGTAAAATCAATACTTCAGGGGTAATTGTTAATGCTTTTAACATAGGGACGGTAAACGCAGCGAAGGCAAATTATGTTGGCGGTATATTAGGATATGGCGCAGATTGCAATATAGAATTAGCGGCGAATTTGGCTAATGTCGTTGGGCGGAATAATATCGGGGGTATATTAGGCTATGCTCAAGATAGCGTCACAAAAAGTATTAGTTCGGCAATGGTTGTTGCAAATATCACCGGAGCTGTTAATGTCGGCGGTATTTTGGGGACAAGCGTTAATTTACAAAAACAAATAAATAATACCTATTTTGCGGGAGCGTTGCTAGAGGCTAGCGAAGCTTCGGTGAATTTAACTACATTCAAGCCCATAGCGAACAACTCACAAATATCCGATAGTTATTATAATAGTGATTTGACTAATTTTAGCGGTGGAGGTGTGGGTAGGAATTATATTCAGCTTACCGATAATGTTTTTGGGGTAACTTCCGGCGACTTGGTTTGGCAGGTTAGTGACATGCAGGTAGAGTATGGGTATTATCCCGCGTTAAAAATAAATGCCATAACTTCGCAAATTATTGAGCAAAAATTGAAAATAAATTATTTCGGCAGTGGTGACGGCTCAACTCAGTTGCCTTATTTAATTACTAATGAGCAGATTTTGCGCAATTTTTCTTATTTAAGTAAAAATCATATGGAATTTGATTATGATAGTATGAATTATCGTCAAACTGCAGATATAACGTTAACGAGGGCATTTTCCAGCATATGTACTTTTGTTATACCCTTTAATGGCGGTTATGACGGAGGTTACTTTGTTATTAACAATCTTAATATTGTAGGCGGTGAGTATTGCGGATTTTTTGCTGCACTTGGACAAAATGCGGTAATTACAAAGCTTTGTATAGAAAGCGGAGCAATAACAGGGAGCGACTACACCGGCGCTATATCGGGATTTGCTGATAGCGGAGCTGAGCTTTATGACAGTTATGCAAATGTATTCATTGATGGTGGGTCTAATGTAGGTGGACTTTTGGGGATGAACTTTGGAAGTGTTACCCGTTGTTTCTTTGCCGGCAGAATAAGCGCTTATAATAACGTTGGCGGCATTGTAGGAACAAATGAAGAATTAAGTAGCATTACCGAAAGTTTTAGTTTAGGCTATATTAGCGGACAGGGCAATGTTGGCGGCATTGCTGGCGTTAACAAAGGTAACATAAGCGTTTGTCAAGCTTCGGGAACAGTCAACCTTACTTCAGATAATACATATGGTGGAGGGATTGCAGGAGAATGTTTGGTAGGAAGCATATCGTACAGTTATGTTTTAACGGTACTTACTACCTCAAAAGAAGGCTCGATGCTAGGCGGACTTGTTGGGCTGTTTGTCAATACAGGCGAGGCTACAATAATCAATACCTATTTTAATCTGGAAGTATCCAGAGTTAATTATCCTTATTACATTGGTGTCTCTCCCTGGACGGATTTGACGGGAAGGGTTAGAAATACATCTGCTATGATAAATAATGCTTTCCTTGGAGACCTTAATTACAGTTTTGCTTTTGGCCTTAGCGCAACGCAGGATTCTGATTTTGCCCCGAGAATAATAAGCTTTGTTGGTACAGGTAACGCGAATAAAGAATATTATTCTGCCGAAAGTGTTAAACTGAGAGTTTTTGGTTGGGATAATGCTTCTGTTCAACCTTGGGGAAGCGAGCAAAATCCTTATGTTATTTCTACCCCTAATCAACTAGATACCCTAAGCAGGCTAATGATAACTTATAAGTTTACTTACAGCGACTGTTATTTTTTACTTGACAGCGATATAGATATGACAGGGATTGTTTTTACCCCCATAGGTAGATACGTATCTTCAAGTAGTTCAATCAATTACTTGTTTAACGGTAAGTTTGACGGCAAAGGCAATACAATATCCAATCTTACTATATCTAGAGATTATCCCTATGTTGCACTTTTTGGATATACTGGAAGTAATTTTGTATTAAAGAATCTTATTTTGGATGAAAGTTGTAGTATAACCACTTCGGTTTCTTATGCAGGGTCTTTAGTAGGGTACAACAACGGGACAATAGACCGTTGTGTAAGCTATGCATCGATTAGCGGAGTAAATTATGCAGGAGGGTTGTGCGCTTATTCGTCAAACAATACTTCAGTAACTAATTCTGTATTCTTTGGAGAGTTGTCGGCCGGATTAACTGACAATTACGGTATACTGGGCTTAATTCCATCTGCTAATATAAACGTCAATACTGCAAACACCTGGTATGTATATATAAACGAAAGCGACACCAACATAAATCCATCAGCTTTACCTTACCTCCACAATTCTTATGGTTCTGTATTGTATGTTGACACTAAAGGTATTGTTAGTTTGACATTGGATACAACAACTACAAATAACGCCGATATTATTGTTTTTTCGGTGATGCCCAACGCTAATTATAACGGCATAGTAATGACTAACATAAATGGCGTAGTTTACAGCGGAACTCTTTTCCGAACTTCTCCAGCTTATGCAGGAGGGCAAAGCGTAAACCTTTTTGTGAGATTTTGCCAAACAGCTAGACTTTCTTTTATCAATATCGAAGAGAGTCAGTATATGGAAAATTATCAAACCTCTTACGGAGAAGGGTATTATTATTATGGGCAAAGTGTAAGCTTTGTAATAACCTTGACAAGAGGGTATTATTTAGAGAATTTGGCAGAATATTCGGCAAGTAATTATCACTTAAAGAACGTTTCTAATAATATTGTGATTGATTTTGTAATGGGGCGTGATGACCTAGACCCTTATTTTGAAATCCCAATAGCAATAAAAACCGCTACTCCTTATGTGTCGGTTACTTGTGATGATTTGGCCATTGATGATAGTTATGACGGCAATATTAAGGAAGTTGAGGTTTTATTTAGCGGTATATTCGATTATTATACCATATTGTATTATTATGGATTGAATAAAGACAGTGTTTCTTCAATCAAAGATGCGGGCACATATACCGTATATACCTTCCTTTATATGATAGGCAACAGAGACTTGTTTTTTGGAATTTTAGATAATAATTTTGAGGTACAAAAGAAGGAACTTATCGCCGATGAGTCTACCGAAGCAATAAATAATTATTGGGCAGTCGAGGTAGGCGTAAAAACCTATGACGGAACATCAACGCTAAACGGAAAGACCATAAATAATACCTATATACCTGATATTATCTCCGCAGATATAGCTCTAGTTATCGTTAAGGTGGATGTAAGTTGGGCTAGCCCAAATGCAGGGGCAAACATAACTGTAGTTATAAATAATTTTACCTTGTCAAGTTCAGGGGCAAACAATTATTTTATTACACCAACTACCATAACAATAGAAGGCGGCGGCAAAATCAACAGAAAAGAGTTGATAGTTACGGTATTACAATCTGATTTGAGCGCAGAGTTTAGCGGGAATAGGCCTGTAATAAAAAATCCTCAAGTAAATGGTAGTTTGGGCAGCACCGGACTTGTTTGGAGTTTTACCAAGCTAGATGAAGAAGGAGAGGTAGACCAAGACTGGTTTGTTTTATCTACAAAAACTTGGAACGTTGGTTACTACCTAATGGGAATATCGGCTATAGATTATGCTAATTATGATATTACTTTTGGCATCAATAGCTATGTTTATACTATAACGCAAAAGACGGTTACTTCAATAAGTTATTTCGATTATGAAGGCAAAATATATACGGGCAATGTTGTTTCGGCAAATATAAAAGCTATTTATTCCACTTTTAATGGAATTGCCTTTGCTACCCTTAGTTACTACGAAGGGGAAGTTAGCGAACAAAACCTTATTACAGGTGGCGTAATAAATGCGGGTTTTTATATTGCGGTTCCTGCTGTTTCTGATATCAATTATAAATTAGGAGAGGGAATAGAAAACCTTAGCTTTACTGTGGCGAGATCTGCTAATATCGGGGCAATTACTTTTGATACTTTAAGTGATGATTTGACGGTAAATTCTTTAAGAGAAATTAGTTTTACCTCCGACATTTACGATGCCGAACTTTCTATAGAACTTTTGGGAGTTACCAGAGCAAAAATGCAACTAGTGGAGGACAGCGGAAGCTATTATATAATGGCAACGGCCTATTCAAAAAGCGGGTTAGCAAGTTATCGTATAGTCGCAAAAAATGCTACAAATTATGAAGACAGATATTCCGAATATAAGGAAGTTAGTATTATTCCTCTTAATATTTATGTGGGAGTGAAAGAGGCAAACAGAACTTATCAATTTGGCGACGTTATAAATATCGAATTTGATTACAGCCTTGACTATGACCAACAACAATTGGTGTTAGAAGCCCAAAGTTTGGAAGGATATTTGCCTATAGGTTATACTATATCGACATCTCAGTATTTGGCAGGGGAAAGTTATCCAGTCAGTATTTTTGGTGGAGATTTTGATGCTTATGTAATAAAAAAGGCTAGCACTTGTTATATTTCTGTAGAAAAAAGAGAAGTAAAGATTGTAGTTACTTCGGATATAACCGCCAATTCCAAAATTTATGGCGCAGAGGATGGAAACATAAATTATTATGTGCTAGAAGACGGAATACGGATTGAGCCCGATAGCCAGGGAATAAGAAGACTACCAAACGGCAATGCTCTTGTGCTTAGCGGCAATTTAGCGCGGGCAAGCGGAGAAAGGGTAGGCAAATATGCTATTACTCAAGGAACAATAACCGAAGAAAATAATGCTAATTATGCGATACAGACCGAAATCATTGGAGAATATGAAATAAAACAAAGACCTATTAGATTATATATACCGGCTATTAGCAAATATTATTTGCAAACAACTCCGGAAATAGTCCCAATAGTTGCCGAAAATTACTCTTTTGTAAGAAGCGATAATATTACTGCAATAATGAATAATATCAGTATATCTATTGTTAATTTAAGTAATGCAGTAGGCTTGTATAGCTACAACGTAATCTACAATTCTCAAGGTATAAACTACCGCATAGAAGCGGTGACAACTCCATATATGTTTGAAATTATGCAGGGTGAGCCCTCGGCTACTCATACCGTAGTTGGCAAGCTTTATTATGGAGAAGCGGTATCATCTTTACAGATTAACGGACAAGGCTATTATAATGGAGCGCCCATTCCAGGCAGTTTTACTTGGGCAAATTCTACTCACAAAGCCGAGCAGATAGGTAGTTTTTCCTCAAATATTTTGTTTACCCCGCAAGATAACAACAACTATAGTCCAGTATTAATAACGGCAAATCTTATTGCAGAAAAAAGACCGGTTGATGTGGAGTTTTCTGGGGAATTAGAGTATATTTATAATGGCTCTCAGCAATGCAATATCAGCGTAAGTTTTTCTAATTTATATAACTCAGATACCTTGACGGCAGCAACTAGTGTCGATGCAACGCCTATTAACGCTGGGACATATCTTTTAACAGTAGAAATAAACAGTGATAATTATGTTATTAGCGGAGCTAATTCGGTTAGCTTTGTAATTTATCCCAAAGCAATAAATGTTATGGTCGGCGATGTCACAATAATTGAGGGGGCAACACCTGTATTCCAAATTACTTATGATGGATTTATTGAGGGTGAGGGCGTGGATGATTTGAGCAAAAAAGCGTCAATTGTTAATGTGCCTACCGAGTGTGGCAGATATACCGTAGCCGCCCAAGGCGCAGAGGCAGCAAATTATACTTTTTCTTATATATACGCTACCTTTATTATTAATCAAAAGAGCGTTTCAAACGAAAAAATAATTGTTGACGGAGTTATTAAGGCAGGAGTTACGGTGGCTTCACAAAGCGTGGATAGTAGTGAACTTACTTTCAAATTAAAGTCAGATATTATTAACAAAAATTTAGGTGTAAATTTATTAAAACCATCAAATAATGCAATGGAACAATATGTCAGTATAGATTTCAGCGAAAGGATTTTTGGAGAATACGAGTATACCGTTATCTTAGATTCCTCTGTAACAACTGGCAGTGTACTTTATACAATCAATTATGAGGGTAAAGTGGAGGAAGTTACCGACTATACGTTAAGTGACGACGGTAAGACGGTTACCTTCAAAGCTCAAGCAATTACCGGTGTTGCTGTTTATTCGCAGAAAGCTTTGTTGGAAAAATTAAAGGGATACTTGCCTTTGGCAGGGGTAGGCGCAGTAGTTGTTGTTATTTTGATTATCGTTATTTTGGGAATCGGAGTAAAAGCAAGAAAAAACAAAGCTAGGCAAGCGTATTTGAAATCTTTAGATAATTAGCCACTGTCTGGTTGCGCTGTTCTTTGGGCGCGGCAAACATTTTGTCTAATTCGTAATCGGAAAGTGTGCAAATAGTCTTGTAAGTGTTATCTACTACTTCTAAATTTATATATCCTTTATTGCGTAAGCATTTTATTACCGTGGAAAGAGTAGCGTTAATGCTTATTTTGTAAATGGTTTTTTTTATCGGACGCCTAAAGTCAGCAAGGCAATTTAAGGAATAACAAAGACTATAATATTTTTCCTTTTCTCCATCTTTCATTCCCCCTGCAAAAAGCATTACTGAAGCTATTCCCAAGGTGAAGTTTATTTTCCAAAAACAGCTTAGTATAAACAAAACCATAAAAAGACAGCTTGACACTATGTTGGCTAATTTGAGCTTTTTGAGGGCTTTTCTTTTATCTTTGCAAAAAGAAAGGACAATTCTTCCGCCATCTAAAGGGTATAGGGGCAGTAGGTTAAATGCGCCAAGGGCAATGTTGAGGCGAAAAAGATTTAAGGTATAGTTATATGTTACCGGAAAAACCCACCACATAGCTACTAAGATTAGGGCGAGGAATAAGTTTAGCGCAGGGCCGGCAATAGCCACGGGGAACATTTCTTCATCGCGTATGCCTTCTCCGCTAAGAACAGCGCCGTAGGGCATAAGTTTTAGGGCGTTTAGTTTGTAGCCGAAACTTTTTGCAACAAAGAAGTGAGCAGCCTCATGAGCCATTACACAAATAAGTGTTGATATAAGGGTATCAAAACGCGAAAAAATGACTAGAAGAACACATAGAACGATAAATAAGGGATGAAAACTAAGTTTTTTCATAGACAATTATTATTATGAAAAGACAAGTTTATTTATGAAAAAAATACAGAGAATATTATACTAGGGAGAAAAAAATGGATTATCTAAATATGATACTTTCGCTTTTGGCAGGATTGGGAGCATTTATGATAGGTTTTAAGATTCTTTCGGACAGCATAAAGGATTTGTCGGGCGGAGGTCTTAACCGTTTGTTTATGAAAACAAGCAATAATCTCGCTGTGGGCGTGGGCATAGGGGCTGCGACAACGGCTATAGTGCAAAGTTCGTCGGTTACTACGGTTATGGTTATTGGCTTTGTTAACGCCGGAGTTATGAGCTTGTATCAAGCAACAGCAGTTATTATGGGCGCAAACATAGGGACTACCATCACTGCCCAAATTGTTGCTTTACAAACCTTTGATTTTACAAAATACGCTATGGCTCTTGCCGTAATTGGTATTTTTATGAATATTTTTTCCAAAAAAGAGAAAGGGAAGAATATAGGCTATGCGTTAGCAGGACTCGGGCTTGTTTTTATAGGTCTTACTTTTATGTCCAAAGCTATGACTGAGGTTAGGCAAAGCCAAACTATTGCTGATATGCTTATTAGTATAAGTAACCCCTTTTTATTGTTGCTAATAGGTATAATTTTTACTGCCATAGTGCAAAGTTCTTCAGCTACCTCGGCCATAATTATTTCCATGGCTGGCGCGGGAGTTGTTATAGGAAGCGGGGGTAATTCTGCGCTTTTTGTTATTTTAGGAACTAATATAGGCACTACCGTTACTGCCCTTATTTCTTCAATAGGGGCAAGAACAAATGCCAAAAGGGCGGCTTTGATACACTTTCTGTTTAACTTTTTTGGAAGTATGATATTCTTGATTTTCTTATTGGCATTTAGGAATTTCAACAATAGGGTTTTGGCAGCTTTATTCCCTCTTAAAGCAACCCAAATAGCTATGTTCCATACTTTCTTTAACATTTCTTGCGCCTTGATTTTTTTACCGCTAACTAAGGTTATTGTCAAAGTAGTAACCCTTATTTTGCCCGACAAGGAAAAAACCGAAAAACAAAGTAGAATGGACGAACGTTTGTTACTAACTCCCATAACGGCACTTTTCCAAATAGACAAAGTAACTGAGGAACTCGCAAAAACAAGTATGGACACATTAAATATATCGGTTGAAGGATTTGTAACTAAGGATAATCAGAATAAAACAAAAGTTTTGGAAAATATGGAACAGATAGAAAAAGGTATTGAGGAAATTAAGCAATATATGTTAAAACTTAGTTTGAGAGAAACGAGCCTAAAAATTGAAGTTAGGCTAGCTGCTCTTCATAATATTTTGGCAGATATTTGGAGGGTGGTAGAAATTGCCCAAAACATTACTCGCTATACCGAAACAGCGCAAGAACACGGAATGGTGTTTTCCGATGCCGTTATTGTGGATTTAAGGGATATTTTGAAGGATTTGAATACATTATTTGAATTGAGTATGAAAGTTTTTGCCGATAAAGATTTGACCAAACTTTCCGAAGTTGACAAGATAGAAGAGGGAGTGGATGCGGCCAAAAAAAGGCTTATTGACGACCATATTGTAAGGCTAAAAACTGGAGAATGCAATCCCGCTTCGAGTTCGGTTTTTATTAGTCTTGTGTCCAACTTAGAAAGAGCGGGCGACCATATATATTTGATCGCCCACGCAGAATAATAATTTGGTTTTTATCAGTATGTAGACTTTGAATTGTCAAAACTGAATTTTATGTTAAATATCTTTGTTAATTGAGTAATTAGCAAACGCTGTTGTTTGGCTATAAAATTGCGTGAAAAGCCGGTTATTTTGGAGTATTTTCTGATTGAAATGCCTTCTAGCATAGTATTTTGCAGGAGATCTCGCTCATATTCGTCAAGATGCTTCAGGCAGTGCTCAAGAAAAGCGGTTTTTTCATTATTATAACCAAATATTTTTTGTTCCCTTTTGTTTTCTCTGTAATTTGCAAATAGTTTAGTTAATTTTTCCTCAGTCCAATACACTATTCTATTTCCACCTCCAGCCACTCTTCAATAACTCCATTCTGTTCCATTTCCGGACAATAATCGGTTTTTTCACAAATTCCTTGTAAAATATAGGTTTGCATTATCCCGAAGCGGTAGCCTTTTTTTGCAAATATCAGTAATTCTTTTTTACTTTCTGTGTCTCTATAGGGTATTCGTAGTATTTCCAAGCCGTCATAGCTTTTTGCAATTTCGGTCTCTAACTCCGAACGTATTCTGCCTATGTTCATTGGTATCTTACATACGATATCTTCATAGTCGAAGATTGCGCCCTTGTTTATCACTAGTTTTACGATCAATATTTTTCACCTCCGTTTAGCAAATTAAGAACTTATAATTTTTCACCTCCTGTATAATTTAGTATTTTATAGCACAATTTTAGCATACGAGTTATGGCGAAACAATACTATAAATGGTCGTTTTTTAGACATTTATGTCTTTATTACAACAATTTTGCTACAAAAGAACAACTTTTATCAATATTTTGTTGCAAGTAAATTTGCTTTTTTATAAAGCACCTCTTTTCAAAACTGTTGCATAATATACAAC